>NZ_JBVVPB010000019.1:0-130494 GCF_055807435.1 Bradyrhizobium sp. Ken51
CGATCGCGCGTCATACAGTCGAAGCGTCCCTAAGCTTCACCCCTACCAGAAAGCCCCGCTTCCCCCAGGCGGGGTTTTCGCCGTCGGCGCTGCATCAACGCACCGATCTTTTCAAGCGCCCTTTTGGCTTGACCACTTTTTCCCGATGCAGCAGCCTAGCTATGGGCAGGGTTTTGAGGAGGCACAATTGCCGAAAACCCTAGTGGAATTCAGAGCGCAGAACCTTCGTTTACTTGAGCAGCTTTGTCCGGACGATCCGGGCTACATTCAATCATGGATCAGGAAGTTCGACCGCCAGAACGGGATCGAACCTGAAGCTCCTGCGAAGTCTCGCCGGGAGCGAGGTGTTGCTTCACCCAAGAAGGCCAGGTCCAGCGACCGAACCAATTGAGCTCGTGGTTGCCTTCGCTCGGCGCCGGAAGCTACGGCGAAGAGGCGTTGGGCTAGGCAGTTCGCCGCTTTTTCCGGGGAGCGCTCGCCTTTGTCTTCAACTTACCGGTCCCGGTATTCGACACACGAGCCACACCTCCGAGTGCAGCTGCAAGAACCTCGTGCTGAGCATCTCGGCCTTACCGTGCTCACAGCCGTCTTCAACGGGCCGGACAATGAAAACATTGGAGCGGGTGAAGGGAATCGAACCCTCGTATTCAGCTTGGAAGGCTGCTGCTCTACCATTGAGCTACACCCGCGACAGGGGCTCCCTAACACGGCCGGGCGGCGGTCTCAACTGCCCAGGATCAACTGCCAAATCGACGGCTTTCCAGCGCCGTCCTGGCCCTGCGAACAGCCGCTGCTTCCTCCCGACCCGCCTCCCCTTAACAACACCGGAATTGCCGCCTATATTGATGTCTTCCGTAACCAACGAAAGGAGGTGATCCAGTGTCTTTTACCAAGCGCTGTCACCTCGCTGGGATCGCCCGCTAAGCTTTGAATAGAGGCTTGGCATCGGGGCGCTCTCAGCCCTGGACCAGCGAGCAAGAAATCGGGCGCGGCGGGGTCTCCCCGCCGCGCCTTTTTCGTGGGTCACGCGCCTGCTGCTCAGGCGGGCGGCTCGCCGGCGAGCGCCTCGCGGACCCTCAGTGACAGGTCCGCCTTCCGGTACGGCTTCCTCAGCAACGCAACGCCGGGACCGAGCTGGCCCTCGTGGTCGAGGGCGTTGTCGGTATAGCCGGACGTATAGAGCACCTTCATCCCCGGGCGAAGGCGCCGCACGGCCTCGGCCAATTCCTGCCCGTTCATGCCACCGGGCATGATGATGTCGGTGAACAGCAGATCGAATTGGGCGCCCTGCTGCACCAGCGCAAGCGCGGTTGCGCCGTCGCCGGCTACGAGGGTGCGATAGCCGAGGCTGCCGAGCTGGGCGATGACATAGCCCTGCACCAGCGGATCGTCCTCGACGACGAGAACCGTCTCGTGCCCGCGTGCCGCCGCGGGCGCCTGCAGCGACCCGACCCTCGCCTGCGCTCCGCCCGCAGATCGCGGCAGAAACAGCCGAATCACGGTGCCGCGGCCTTCCTCACTCTCGATCGCGACGCTGCCGCCGCTCTGCTTGCCGAAGCCGTAGACCATGCTGAGGCCGAGCCCGGTGCCGCGACCGACCCCTTTGGTGGTAAAGAACGGCTCGAACACGCGGTCGCGGATATCGGCGGGGATGCCATGGCCGGTGTCGGTCACCGCGACCATGATGAAGGCGCCGCGTGTGGCGTCGCCGTCACCAGCACCATCCAATTCGCGGTTTGCGGTCTCGAGCGTCAGCGTGCCGCCGCCAGGCATCGCATCACGCGCATTGACGGCGAGATTGATGATCGCCGACGACAGCTGCGACGGATCGGCCATCGCCGGCCAGGCGTCGTCCGCGAGGTGGGTCACGATCTCGACGTTTCCGCCCAGGATCGGCTTCAACAGCTTCGCCGTCTCGAGCACGAGGCCGTTGACGTCGATCTCGCGCGGCTCCAGCGGCTGGCGACGCGCAAAGGTCAAGAGCTGCGAGGTGATCTCCGCGCCTCGCGCCGCCGCATCGTCGATCAGCTGGGCGATCGCGGCTAGGTCGGGCTTGTCCGCCAGCCCCTCCCGGACGATCTCGATGGTGCCGGTGATGACAGTGAGCACGTTGTTGAAGTCATGCGCGACGCCACCGGTGAGCTGACCGATCGCATCCATCTTCTGCGACTGCCGAAGCCGCTCCTCCGTCTCGTGCTGCTCGGTCAGGTCGGTGGCCGAACCACGATATCCCATGAAGCGTCCATCGGCGCCGAACACCGGCTGGCCGTTGACGCTGAAATGGCGCGCGCGCCCAGCCGCATCGCGGCCGCGATACTCGAACTTCCGGAACGGCTCGTGGCGATCCAGCGTCGCCAGGTGACCGCGCCATTTCTGCGGCTCGGCATCGTGGTCGAAGGCGGCGTCTGAACGGCGCCTCCCGATCAGCGCCCTCGGGTCCATGCCGAAAGCATCGGCCCGCTCTGAAATGTAGGTGAACACGTGATCCGGGCCGGTCTCCCAGAACCAGTCGGATGCAGTCTCGGCATAATCGCGGAAGCGCTGCTCGCTCGCGCGGGCGTTCTCCTCGGCGTGCTGCCGGATCTTCAGGTCACGCTCGAGATTCCCATTGGCCTCGCGCAGCTCGCCATAGGCGTGTTCGAGGTTGGCGCACATGGCGTTGAAAGCAACGACCACCTTGTCCAGCTCGTCGGCCTCGTAAGGCGGCCGGCGCTCCAGGCGCAGCGGCGGCGGCGGCCGTCCGAGGCTGTATTTGCCGACGTACTCGGCGATGGCGCCGAGATGCCGCGTCACCAGCAGATGAAACATGTAGATGATGAACAACGAGACAAGGAACGTCTTTGCCGCCTGGCTTGCCAGGATGACGAGGGCCCTGTTCAGCAAATGCTGATAGACGTCGGTCAGCGTCGCCTCGACCCGGAGCGTGCCGATGGCGCGCGAGGTCCCCTGCACCATGGTGGTCAGCGGAAATTCCCGGGTCATGATCGAACGGGTGTTTCGCTCGCCGACTTCGACACGGATCGGATCGGGCCGATCGGCGATCTCGCGGACCTCCGCCGCGCGAACGTCAGGCAGCCGCAGAATGCCATCGAGCTGGAGCTTGAGCTGGTTCTGGTCGAGATTCCACAGGCTCTCTCCGAGGCTGCCCGTGGTGCTGCGGCCGATTTCGTCCAGCCGCGTCTCGATCAGTCCGACCTCACGATTGTAATCCAGATAGAGCTGGAGCACGGTCAGGGTCAGCGTCACGACCGATGAGAACAGCAGCACGGCAGCAAGCAGCCGGGGCCCGACGCCGCTGCGCGACCAGTTGAAGATCCGCGACAGGAGCGCCGCGAACATGGGAGGCGCGAGCGCGGCGCCGATGCCGGTCAAATCCTGCTTCGCAGCCACCGGCGCAATGGCGCGGCCGCGCTTGCTATCGTCGTTGCCTGCGTTGCCCATGCACCACGTCCCGAAAATGGCGGCACCTGCTCAGCCTACCGGTCGCAGCCGCGAGCAAAGTGAACGGTTGAGGCCCTGCCTCAGCAGGCGATACGCGTGGCGATCCTGTCGGCCCATGATCCTGTCGGCCGATGATCCTGTTGGCCCTTGGGCGGCTTGAGCTCGACGGGGTCATATCTTGCGCCCAGCAACAGGATCCCCGGGCAAACTACCACCTCGCATGCTAGAATGACATCGGTGAAAGTCCGGAGCCGCCCGCACAGCGGGAACGCGCTGCAAACGTTGCGGGCCGGCACAGCTGCCATCTCCGGTAGATCGCGCGGCACCGCAATCCGATGGTAGCAGGGCACGCCCAAAAGGCATGGCCAGGGAGATGCGTCATGAGGCGGATAGTCGTGGTCTGCCTATTGCTGCTCGCGGCAAGCCCGTCGCAGGCGCAAGAGGTCATCCGGCTGGCACGCATCGCCGATATCCCCGATCAATATGTCGGCGGCGAGATGCTCCGCGCGGTCTATGCCAGGCTGAACATCAAGCTCGAATTCGAGGATGTCCCCGGCAAGCGCGCGCTCGCGCTGTCGAGCACCGGCGAGGTCGACGGGGAGGTCCAACGGATCGGAACGCTCTCTCGCGACTACCCGACGCTGATCCAGGTGACACCTGCGATCAATTACATCGAGCCCGCTGTCTTCACCACGAAACTGCAGTTCGACGTCGCCGGCTGGAATTCAATCAGGGACTACAGCATCGGCATCGTACGCGGCGTCGGCTCGTCGGAAGCCGGTACGCGCGGCATGACCCGGGTCACGGCGACCACAAGCCTCGACAACATGGTCAAGATGCTCGATGCCGAGCGCTTCGACGTGATGGTCGCCGACCTCTTCAGCGGGTTGGTTGCGGTGAGGAAACTCAATCTCCAGGCCAGGATCCATCCGCTCTCACCGCCACTCGAGCGCATCAGCATCTACCACCATCTGCATGAACGCCATCGCGATCTCGTGCCGAAGGTCGGAAGGATGATCGAGCAGATGGAGGCGAGCGGCGAGCTCGCCCGGTTGCGGGAAACCCTGATCAAGCAGGTGCTGAGCGAGATGTGACAAGCCGTCAGATCGTGCGAGGCCGCTCCCGCACCGCTACCGCGGCGATCAACAGCCCGACGCACCAGGCCATGGCGGCCCGCGGCGGCTCGCTGCCGAGAAGCACGGTGAAGATGCCCGCAAGCAGGCATGGCGCGACCGCCTTGCCGTTCCTGGTCGCGAGCGAGAGCAGGAACGGCATCGCGGCGATCGATTTCTGCACGACGTTCATGGTCGCACGCTGTTTCGTAAGCGTTGGGCTTAGAAGCCGCAAACGTTCATTGCGCGCGGGCGCTTGCCGCGCCGGCTTTCGACGATGCGCTCGCCGCCGCTCTCGGCCGAGCTGCCGTAATAGCGGTGGTGGCCGCTCTGGTCGTGCAGATCCGCGGCGTCCGACTTTTCCGTCCGACGCGCGTCGCAGATGATCTTGATGGTCGACATGGCCGCCTCCGAAGTGTTCTTGGTGGCAATCAGTCGCGCCGATTTCGGACGGCGTTCACATCTTTCGGCCGCAATCGGGTTTCGGGAAGGTTTCGTCGCCCCACCCCGCGACGCAATATTTTCCCCAACCCCATTGTCGGCTGCGACGGTGGTGATACGTCCTTTGGACGCGCGCAGCAAAAATCAACGAGGTGACGATGCTTTACGCCATCCTGGCCTATCACGTGGAAGACGAGATCTTGTCCTGGACGCCCGAGAAGGACGCCGCGGTCGTGGCCAAAGTCATCGAGGTTCAGGCTCCGCTGCGGGCAAGCGGGCATTTTGGCCCGGCCGCCCGCCTGGATGAGACCCGAAAGGCCCGCACCTTGCGTGGCCCCGGCGCGGGCGTCGTGCTGGACGGCCCGTTTGCCGAGACCAAGGAGCAGCTTCTGGGCTTCCACCTCGTCGAATACGACACGGACGAGGAGGCGATCGCGGCCGCGCGGACGCTGCGCCAGGTCAATCCGTCAGCGATCTACGAGATCCGCCCGGTCAAGCTTTACGTGCCGGCCGACGGGTTCGGCACGACGCCTTCCGGCGAATGAACGGCAGGCCTACTTGTCCGTCCCGGTCGGCCCGACATAGAAGCGCTGGATCAGCAGCCCGCCGAAGGCGATGAACCACACGAACGGGGCGACTTGCGGCGCGAACGCCGCAACGACGGTGCCCGGGATGAACACCAGCAGCGGAAACAGCGAGGCCATGATCTCGTGGCGCCAGCCGCCCAGGATCCTCCACCACAGCCAGGCATTGAGGCCGGCGATCGCAGTCAGGTGCAGGCCGTAGAGCACGGCGACCGCACTGCTCCTGGGGTAGTTGGTGTAGAGGCCGTTGGTCACCGGCAGCAGCACGATCGATAGCAGGAAGAACAGATTGAGGATCACCGCGCCGCGGCTGCCGACGGGCTGGCGCGCCAGCCGCCTGTGATGGCTGATCCAGAACACGCCGGCGATGATGAAGCTGAGCGCGAGACCCGCGAGCTTGCCGGAATAGACCCGGGCGAGATCGTTCCAGTCGGGCGCGCTGGTGAACACCGCAGCCTTGGGCAGGTCGTAGGCGAGCAGCGTCATGGCGACGCCAAAGATGGTGTTGCTGAGCGATTCCAGCCGTCGCATCTCGAACTGGTCGGATTTGAGCTCGGTCATGCCGGGTGGCGCTTTTTTCGGAATGGAACCTTGGGCCGTCTTGTCCCTAGGTCTTAACATCGGTCCCGTCCAGACGCATTGCGATTCGCAGCGGGATCGCCGACTCTGGCTGTTTCACCGGGGCGATTCGTGGCGACATATCTGGACACGCTCAATGCGGAGCAGCGCCGCGCCGTGGAGCATGGCGTGGCCGATGGTGCGACCGTGGGCGCGCCCCTGCTCGTCATCGCCGGTGCGGGCTCCGGCAAAACCAACACGCTGGCCCATCGCGTCGCGCACCTGATCGTCGCGGGCAGCGATCCGCGCCGCATCCTCTTGATGACGTTCTCGCGCCGCGCCGCGGCCGAGATGTCCGGCCGGGTCGAGCGCATCGCCCGAAAAGTACTCGGCGAGAACAATGCCGCGATCATGCGCGACGCGCTTACCTGGGCCGGCACCTTCCACGGCATCGGCGCGCGGTTGCTGCGCGAATATGCCGAGCGGATCGGCGTCGATCCTGCCTTCACCATCCACGACCGCGAGGATTCCGCCGACCTGATGAACCTGGTCCGGCACGAGCGCGGATTGTCGAAGACGGAGAGCCGCTTTCCCGCCAAAGGCACTTGCCTGTCGATCTACTCGCGCTGCGTCAATGCCGAGATGGAGATCGAGAAGGTGTTAGGGGCGCATTACCCCTGGTGCGCGGGCTGGGCGGCCGAGCTGAAGGGCCTGTTCGCGGCCTATGTCGAGGCCAAGCAGGCCCAGCACGTGCTCGATTACGACGATCTCCTGCTCTACTGGTCGCAGATGATGAGCGATGCGCTGATCGCGGAAGAAATCGGCGGCCGCTTCGATCATGTGCTGGTCGACGAATATCAGGACACCAACCGCCTGCAATCCTCGATCCTGCTGGCGCTGAAGCCGGACGGACGCGGCCTCACCGTCGTCGGCGACGACGCGCAGTCGATCTATTCGTTCCGCGCCGCCACTGTTCGCAACATCCTGGATTTCCCGCAGAGCTTCTCGCCCCGCGCCGAGATGATCACGCTCGACCGCAATTACCGCTCGACGCAACCCGTGCTGGCGGCGGCCAACGGCGTCATCGGCCTGGCGCGCGAGCGTTTCACAAAAAATCTCTGGACCGACCGTACCTCCGCGCAAAAGCCGCAGCTCGTCACCGTGCACGACGAGACCGACCAGGCCCGCTATATCGTCGAGGAGGTGCTGGCCAACCGTGAGCAAGGCGCGCTCTTGAAGCACCAGGCGGTGCTGTTCCGGACGTCCTCGCATTCGGGTCCGCTTGAGATCGAACTCACCCGCCGCAACATCCCCTTCGTCAAGTTCGGCGGGCTGAAATTCCTCGATGCAGCTCACGTCAAGGACGTGCTGGCGCTGCTGCGCTTCGCTGAGAATCCGCGCGACCGCGTCGCCGGATTTCGCATCCTGCATCTGTTGCCGGGCATCGGACCTGCGACGGCGCAGCGTGTGCTCGACCAGATGGCGGAGAGCTCCAATCCGCTCGCCGCGCTCGGCCAGCTCCCGGTGCCCCCGCGCACCGGCGCGGACTGGACCGACTTCGTCCGCACCATCGAAAATCTGCGCTATTCGGAATGGCCGGCCGATCTCGAACGCGTGCGGCTCTGGTACGAACCGCATCTAGATCGCCTGCACGAGGATTCCGAGACGCGCCGCGCCGATCTGATGCAGCTCGAGCAGATCGCGAGCGGCTATGCCTCGCGCGAGAAATTCCTGACCGAGCTCACGCTCGACCCGCCGGATGCGACCAGCGACAAATCCGGACCACCCTTGCGCGACGAGGACTATCTGATCCTCTCCACCATCCACTCCGCCAAGGGCCAGGAGTGGAAATCGGTCTTCGTGCTCAACGTCGTCGACGGCTGCATGCCGTCGGATCTCGGCGCCGGCACCAGCGCCGAGCTCGAGGAGGAACGCCGCCTGCTCTATGTCGCGATGACGCGCGCCAAGGACGATCTGCACCTCGTGGTGCCGCAGCGCTTCTTCGTCCACGGCCAGGCCGCCAAGGGCGACCGCCACGTCTACGCCTCGCGCACCCGCTTCATCCCGGAGCAGCTCGTCTATCTGTTCGAGCGCACCGCCTGGCCGAAGGCCGGGGCAAGCGCAGCGCGCACTGCCGCGCAAGGCCCGAAGGTCGACATCGGCGCTCGGATGCGGGGAATGTGGCGGTAAGACACAAGAGGCTGGTGTCGGGGCCTGTCAGGATAACTGGAACAACAGAGGTCCGACATGAAAGCGGTCGTCGTCGAACAATACGCGCCCATCGATCAAATCGCCCTGAAGGACGTTCCGTCTCCGCGCATCGAGCCCGGACAGCTGCGCGTCCGGGTAGAGGCCGCAGGGATCGGATTTGTCGACGGCTTGAAGATCGAGGGGCGCTATCAGACCAAGGATCCCCTGCCCTTTATTCCCGGAACTGAATTCGCAGGGATCGTGGACGAAGCGCCCGGTGCACCGGGCGGCTATCAACCCGGCATGCGCGTGATGGGGATGACGCGCTCGGGCGCGCTTGCCGAAGAGATCGTCGTCACCCCCGAAGCGCTCTATCCCCTGCCGGACGGCGTCGCGGCCGAGGTCGCCGCCTCGTTTCGTGCCAATTACCTGACAGCCCTCTATGCGCTGAGTGCGCGCGCGTCGCTCAGCGCAGGCGAACAGCTCCTGGTGCTGGGCGCAGCCGGCGGCACGGGAATTGCGGCTGTCCAGATTGGCAGGCTGCTCGGCGCCCGTGTGATCGCAGCGGCATCGACACCAGACAAGCGCGAGTTCGCGCGACAGCACGGCGCCGATGCTGTGGTTGACTACACGCAGATCAACTGGCGCGATACGTTGAAGGAATTAACCGGAGGACACGGCGCCGACGTGATCTTCGACCCCGTCGGCGGCGAGGTCTCGGTGCAGGCCTTTCGCTCCATCGCCTGGCGCGGACGTCATCTCGTGGTTGGCTTTGCTGCCGGCGCGATCCCCGCGCTACCGTTCAATCTGCCGCTGCTGAAGGGCGGCGCCCTGCTCGGCGTCGACCTCGCGCAGCTTCCGATCCGCGAGCCCGAGGTGCAGAAGCGCCTGATGTCGGAGCTGGCGGCCTGGTTGGCCGAGGGCCAGCTGAAGCCTGTGGTCGGTCGCGTCTTCGCGCTGGATGATTTCCGGGAAGCGTTCAGGACCATGCAGACGCGCCGGGCGCTTGGCAAGATGGTCGTGCGCATCCCGAAATAGGCCGCACCGGCACGCGGGATGTGGCGGCAGCTAAGCGTTCAGCCGGTCGAACTGGACCTTGCCTGCCTTCATCACCAGCGGAATGTGCTCGCCCTGGCCGAGCAGGCAGACGACATCGCGGAGCGGATTTCCATCGACCACCAGCAGGTCGGCCCACGCCTCGGGCGCGATCCGGCCGAGCTTGCCCTCCATGCCGAGCACCTCGGCGCCGACCAATGTCGCGCTGGCGATGACGGCGCGCGGACCGAGAATCTCGGCGCGGATACGGAATTCGTCGCTCTGGAGCCGTTGGGACGGCCCAAGCAGGTCGCTGCCAAACCCCATCTTCACGCCCGTATCGCGGTAGATCGTGAGCGAACGCAGGCCGGCGTCGCGGACATCGGCGATCTTGGCCACGCTTTCCGGCGGCAGGCCGTATTGGGCGCCCTCGTTGGCCAGCGCCTCGTAGGTGACGAGCGTCGGCACCACATAGGCACCCTTCTCGGCCATCAGCTGCGCGGTCGGAGCATCGACCAGGTTGCCGTGCTCGATGGTACGCACCCCGCACCGCACCGCGCGTTCGATCGCAGCAGCGGTGTAGGCGTGGGCGAGCACATAGGTCTGACGCCCGCGCGCCTCCTCGACGATGGCGCGGATCTCGTCCTCGGAGTAGCCGAAGGCGCCGACCGGATCGGTCGGTGAAGCCACGCCGCCTGAGGCCATGATCTTGATCTGGTCCGCCCCCATCTGGAGCTCCTCGCGCGCCGCCCTGCGCACGCCGTCGACACCATCGGCAACGCGCGCCAGCGCGCCGACACGCACGCAGCAGGGGCACGGTGCGTCGCTGGCGAGGTAATCCGAACGCGCCCGCATGTCGCCGTGCCCGCCGGTCTGGCTGAGCGCACGTCCCGAGACGAACAGCCGCGGACCGTCGGTGAGTCCGGTCTCGATCGCCTGCTTCAACGCATGGCCGGCGCCGCCGGCGTCGCGCACGGTGGTGAAGCCCCGCCGCAGCATGCCGCGCAGCAGCAGCGTCGAGCGCAGCGTCACCAGCACGTTCGGCATGTGCACCTGCTGCGCCAAATTGAGCTCTACGGCGATCGCATGCACGTGCAGGTCGATCAGGCCGGGCATCAGCGTCTTGCCCTTGAGATCGATGGTGCGATCGGCTTCGGCCTGGAGCGGCCGATCGGAGACCTCCTTGATCAGATTGTCCTCGACCAGCACGTGATGTCCCTCCAGGAGGTCGGGCTGAAGCGGATCGAGCAGAGCGGCGTTCTTGAAGAGCACACGGGACATGACGATTTCCTGTCTTATCAGGACTGGATGAGCAGCGCGGGCAAGGCGAGCTGGGCGAATGGAAGACACGCAGTGACATCGTCCTCGCCGTACCAGCCTGCCTCATGGAGCAGATTGAGCGAGCCGAGCGTGCGCCCACACCAGCGCACGGGCATGTTGAGCACGCTTTCGCAGCCGAGCGAAGCGATCAGCTCATGATCGGAAAACACCTCGCGCAGATCGTCCCGGGTGCGGCCGATATAGGCGTCGCCGCGGTCGAGCACGGCCTCGGTCCACGGCCCCGGCGCCAGGCGTTTGCGTCCGCCCGCGGGGTAAGGTCCGGGGAGATTGGAATACACCCGCGCTGCTTCCCTTGTGTCGTCGTCATAGGTCAGGATCGTGAACAGCTTGTGCCCGATCGCCGATTTCAAGGCGTCGTCCAGCGCCGAGTACACGGCATCCGGCTGATCCACCCTGCCCTGCGCGGCCGCCACGGCGCAGAGCAGCGGATCGGACCGGCGTTTCGTCTCCCTCAAGCGACTTCACCCCCCGCAATCTCTTCCAGCGAACGGCCGCGCGTCGGCACCCCCATCAGCACCACGGTGAGCGCGCCTAACAGCAGCACACTCGTGGTGAGGCCGAACACGCCGGCGAAGCCGAAATTGGGATAGAGATAGCCGACCAGGATCGGCGACACGATCGCACCGATGCGGCCGATCGCCGAGGCGAGCCCGGCGCCGGTGGTTCTGACCGCCGTCGGAAAGACCTCGGCGGTATAGGCATAGACGCCCGCATAGGTGCCGTTCATGAAGAAGGACAGCAAGATTCCCGCCACCATGATGTGCTGGTCGCTGTGCGCGAACGCCAGCCCGAGCGCGCTGGCGCCGCCGAGCACCATGTAGGAGGCGATCGTCGCCTGCCGGCCGATGCGCTCGTTGAAGTACGCGGCGCTGAAATAGCCGGGAATCTGCGCGCAATAGATCGCGATCGAATAGGCGAAGCTCTTGGTGATGCTCATGCCGTTCTGGACCAGAAGGCCGGGGATCCAGACGAAGAAGGAATAGTAGCTGAACGTGATCGCAAGCCACATGATCCAGGTCATGATGGTGATGCGCGCCTGGCGGCCGGCGAGGAGCGCGGCGAAATTGGCAAGCAGTGTCCCACCAGTCACGGGAGACACCGTGATTTCGATGACCGGTTGCGGCAGGACATGGCCTTGGCTCGCAAAACCGGCCTCGATCCTGTCCAGCACGGCTTCGGCTTCCTTCTCCCGACTCCGGCTTTCCAGCCAGCGCGGCGATTCCGGCAGCGCCCTGCGCCACCACAGCAGCATGACGACCGGCACCGCGGTGATCACCAGAACGATGCGCCAGCCGTTCTCAGAGGCGGGCACGATGAAATAGCCGAGCAAGGCCGCCGCGACGAAACCGAAGGAGAAAAATCCAGCCAGCGCGCCGGTAAAGCTGCCGCGGTAACGCCGTGCGACGAATTCCGCGAGATAGGGCGCAATGATTGCGCTCTCCGCGCCGGTGCCCATGCCCGCGACGACGCGGGCGGCGAAGAAGGACGACCAGTCGTTCACCGCCGCGCTGACGATGGATGCGACGCAATAGAGCGCCAGCGCCGACATCATCACCGCACGACGGCCAATCAGGTCACCCAGCGTGCCCGCCAGCAGCGCGCCGAACAGGAAGCCGATATAGGTGCTGCTGCCGAGCACGCCGATCTGGACGCTCGACAGATTCCAGGTCGTGCGCAGCACCGGCAAAATGAACGCCAGCACGGCTGCGTCCATCGCGTCGAACATGTAGCCGAGCCCGCCCATCAGCAGCAGATGCCCGTGGAAGCGCGCGAATGGAAGGCGCTCGATGCGCGCCGAAATCATCGACATGATAGTCCCCTCTGTCTGGCGGCCCGGCACTCCGCTCATCCCTGGGGAACCATAGACAAAGAGATATTATCGTCATAATTTATAATCATGATCTAGTACATCACTGTGGTGAATGTTCTGTCGTTCCGAACGCTCGACCTCAACCTGCTGAAAGTCTTCGAGGCCCTGATGACCGAGGGCAGCGTCACGCGCGCAGCCAACGCGCTTCTGATGACGCAGCCGGCGGTCAGCAACGCGCTCGCACGCCTGCGGGACGCGCTCGGCGATCCCCTGTTCGTCAGGTCCGGCACCGGCATCCGTCCGACCCAGCGCGCCGTGGTGCTGTGGGAGCCGATCGGCGAAGCGCTCGAAACCGTCCGCGGCGCGCTCGACGAGCAGGTGTTCGATCCGCGCCGTGCGCAGACCGAATTCAGCCTGTCCATGTCGGATTATGTCGCTTCGCTGGTGATGCCGAACCTGCTGAACCATTTCGGCAGTGTCGCGCCGAAGGCGCGAATCCATACCGTCCCCAACACCGTCGTGGAGATCGCCGACCAGCTCGAGGACAATCGCGTTGATTGTGTGCTCAGCGTCTATGTCAACGAAGCACAGCAGCCGGCCGCCATCCGCTCGCGCTCGCTGTGGACCGTCGACTACGCCTGCTTCATGCGGCGCGGTCATCCCCTCGCGACGGTGAAGCGGCTGAGCACGCGCAGCTTCCTCAACGCGGGGCATGTCGATGTGAGCCTCGCGGGCAAGACCTTGCCGTCCTACGACCTCTTCCTCGCCTCGCGCGGGCTGTCGCGCAACCTGGTCGCGACCGTCAACCACTACAGCGCCGCCTACGAGGTCGTGCGCCAGTCCGACCTGGTCGCCGTGCTGCCGAGCGATTTGCGCTCGCAATCCCGGCACGCGCCGTTCCTGCACGCGATGTCGCTTCCGCTCAAGGCGCCGCCGCGCATCGTCAGCCTGTTCTGGCACCAGCGCAATGACACCGTACCGGCGCAGCGCTGGCTGCGCGAGACCCTGGTCGAGATGTTCGCCAGGTCCGACTGAAGCCGCGGGCAGCGGGCGGCCGACACCATGAAAAAAGGAAACAATGGGTTTCTCGAAGCAGCATTGTGCACCCGTCCCGGCTGCTTAGCTGCGACTAAAGCAATCCCCCACAGTGACAGGCGCGCAAGCCGCGCCCGCAGAGATCTCATCGATGACCGCACCGCTCGAATTCGGACTGGACACCTTTGGCGACGTCACCAGGGACGCCTCCGGCGCGATGCTTCCGCACGCGCAGGTGATCCGCAACGTCATCGACGAGGCGGTGCTGGCTGATGACCTCGGCCTCGATTTCATCGGGCTCGGCGAGCATCACCGCGCCGACTTCGCGATCTCGTCTCCCGAGACCGTGCTGGCCGCCGTCGCATCGCGGACCAAGCGGATCCATCTCGGCTCTGCCGTGACCGTGCTGAGCTCGGATGATCCGATCCGCGTCTTCCAGCGCTTTGCCACGCTGGACGCGCTTTCGAACGGACGCGCCGAGGTGATCCTTGGTCGCGGCTCGTTCACGGAGTCCTTTCCGCTGTTTGGCTTTGATTTGCGCAAGTACGAAGAGCTGTTCGAGGAGAAGCTCGATCTGTTCGCGGCACTGCTGTCGCAGAAGCCGGTGACCTGGGAAGGCAAGCTGCGTCCGCCGCTCAAGGATCAGCTGGTCTATCCCCCGGTCGAGAACGGCACGCTCAAGACCTGGATCGGCGTCGGCGGCAGTCCGCAATCGGTGGTGCGCGCGGCACATTACGACCTGCCCTTGATGCTCGCGATCATCGGCGGCGATCCGGCGCGCTTCGCCCTTTTCGTCGATCTCTATCACCGCGCATTCAAGGAGTTCGGCCGCCCGGCACAGCCGATCGGCGTGCACTCGCCCGGCTACCTCGCCGAGACCGACGAACAGGCGCGCGAGGAACTGTGGCCCGACTACAAGGCGATGCGCGACCGCATCGGCAAGGAACGCGGCTGGCCACCGATGGGCCGCGACGAGTTCGTGAACGAGGCCGAGCATGGTTCGCTCTATGTCGGCTCGCCGGAGACGGTCGCGCGCAAGATCGCCAAGACCGCCAAGGCACTCGGCATCTCGCGGTTTCAGCTGAAGTATTCGGCGGGCCCCCTGCCGCACGAGAAGCTGATGAAGAGCATCGAGCTCTACGGGCGGAAAGTGGTGCCGATGGCGCGGGAGATGATGGGGTAACTTACGCTCTGAGCCAGTCCGCCTACGCCCTGCGGGCTACGGCGCGACAGCCTTCGCTCACTTCGCGCCATGACCATCGGTGCCGGCTTGCCGAGCCGTAGCTCGCGAAGCGAGCGAAGGATGGTGGGGGAGGCAGGACTCGAACCTGCGAAGCCATAAGGCGGCTGATTTACAGTCAGCTCCCTTTGCCACTCGGGACACTCCCCCGCTCGACGGCAGCACAATCGGGCCGGACCTTGCCGGCGACCGAAGACGGCCATGGAACGTGAAGGCCGCGACAGCCCGGATGGGGGCGCGACCGGGCGCGGTTATCGGCGAAGCGGTGGGGTAAAGTCAACCGAGGCGAACAGCTAAAATCGCCCCCGAAGCCACCCAAATTGCCATATTCCGGGACCCATGACACAAGCGAGCCCATGAAGGATCGAAAATTCAACCCGAGGGGCCCCCGCGGCGGGTCTAAGCCCTTCAACAGGACCGGAAAATCGGCCGGTCGGCCGGCCCGGCGCGATCGCGATTCGGATACCGACGGGCCTGTCATCCTCTATGGCTGGCACACCGTCACCATGGCGCTCGCCAACCCCCAGCGGCAGATCCGCAAGCTGACCCTGACCGAGAACGCCGCAAGGCGTCTGGCGGACGAGAACATCGCAATCCCGGTCACGCCCGAGATCGTCCGGCCCCAGGAGATCGACCGGCTGCTGTCGCCCGACGCCGTGCACCAGGGCCTGCTCGCCGAGGCCGATCCCCTGCCCTCGCCCGACATCGAGGATTTGGAGCAGGACGGCATGGTGCTGGTGCTCGACCAGATCACCGATCCGCACAATGTCGGCGCCATCCTGCGCTCGGCGGCGGCGTTTGCGGTGAAGGCGATCGTCACCACCGCGCGTCACAGTCCGGAAGCGACCGGCGTGCTGGCCAAGGCCGCCTCCGGCGCGCTGGAGCTGGTCCCGATGGTGACGGTGCAAAACCTCGCCCGCGCACTGACCACGCTGAACGAGCTCGGCTTCCAGACCGTCGGACTGGACAGTGAAGGCAGCGCGGATCTCTCCGAGGTCGCCCTGCGCGAGCCGCTCGCGCTGGTGCTGGGCGCCGAAGGCAAGGGCCTGCGGCAATTGACGCGCGAGACCTGCAGCGTCGTGGCGCGGCTCGACATGCCCGGCGAGATCAAGAGCCTCAACGTCTCGAATGCCGCCGTGCTCTCGCTCTATGTCGGCGCCAGTCGGCTCGGGCTGATGAAGCGATAACAAAGCAAAACAAAACGCCCGTCCGCATCGCGGACGGGCGTCTCGTTGGCTCAACCGATCAAGCGATCAGTAATAGCGGCGCAGCACGCGGTGGCCGCCATAGTACGGCGCATGGCGCGGAGCGTAGCCGTAGCGCGGACCGTAGCCGTAATGCGTGCGCGGCAGATAGCCGGCGCGCGGGCCGTAGCCGTAGCGATACGGACGGTAATACGGGCGGCGGTAGGGATAGGCGGCCGGCGCTTCGACCGCGGCGGCGCGATAGCCGTAGCCGTTGCCGTAACCATAGCCACGGCCGTAGCCGTAATTGGCGGGCGCAACCACCGCGTCTTCACGATAGGTCGGATACGGCGCGAAGGCGCCCGGGCCGGTATAGGTCGGGCCCTGGTTGACGTGATAATATTGCGTGGTGGGCTCGGCGAGACGCTCATAGGCGCCATAACCGTAGCCGTAGCCGGCCCCATAACCGCCGCAGCCGGTGTTGCAGCCGGAATAGACCGGCGCGACCGGCTGGCACGGATTGAAGCCGCAGGCCGCGGCGGGCGCGGTAGCGACGAACATCGCGGCAGCCGCCCCGACCAGTCCCGAAATCATCTGACGCATTACTCTCTCCTGTTGATTTTCGTTTGTTGTTTTCGTTTCTTAACCCGGCGGCCTGCCGGGCATCTCTGCACGCGGCCGCGGCCGAGGACGCCGCGGCTGGTCGTTGATCTCAGGCGCGAGGATCACCGGCGGCGGATTGACGGGCACGTCCATCTGCGGCGGCAGCGGCGCCGATTGCGCGCCCCAGCTCTGGTAATAGCTCTCGGCGGGCTTGGGCATTTTGCGGTTCGCGGGCGGCTCGACCTCGAGCCGCCCATAGCCGGGCCGCAGGCCCAGCGTCGGGTAGTAATGGCCGACGTCGGCGGGCTGGCGCTCGGCGACATAACGTCCGCCATAGATCGTGGGCTGCACCTGGACGTTCTTCCCCAGGCCCCAGGTCCCCTCGACCGCGGCATAGGACGCGTCGATGTTGTTGATGATGATGGGCACGCCCGGGCGGCCGGGAACGACGATATCGAAGCCGCCGCCGGCAAACGCCGTCGCGGGCAGTCCGATCAGAAACGCAGCGAGCGCAGATGCGCGCATGAGGGGATCCCATTTATTCGGCGACAACCTACCCGATAGCGACGCAGAGAGGGTTAAGGCCCTCTCACCAATTGCTGGTAAGCCTAATGTGTAAGGATTGCGCGCCGCTCAAATGCTGTAAGGCGAACTAGCGAAGCATTAACGCCGCTGGACCCTGCAGTCGGGAACCATGGTGCGTGCTCACTTCCGTTTGAATATCGTTGACGAAAATCCACCGGTTTCAGCGGAACGTCCGGCGTCCTCGGCGTTTAGCCCCCGTCAACAGAACGGGAGCCAAACAATCATGAATATCAAACTTCTCGGAGCCACGGCGATTGCGGCGACCCTGGTGACAGGCTCTGCCATGGCGCAGGCCGTGATCACCAATCCGGGCCGGTGCGCGGCGCAATTCCCCAACGCCAACTGTCAGAACGTCGGACCGGGAAATCCGTACACCGATAGCGGCTATCGGCATCGTCGCGTGTCCTATCGCCAGACCAACAACGGCGATTGGAATAACGACTGGAACAGGAGCCGCACCGGCTTCTGGCCGACCGACGTAGCCACTGGCGCGGTCGGAGCAGCCGCCGGCGTGGCCGGCGCAGCCATCGGGACTGCGGGCGCAATCGCAACCGCCCCGTTCCGTGCCACGAACGACGCCTACGCCTACGACAGTGGCTGGGACAATTCGTGGAATAATTCTTGGGACAACCGCGGCTGGGACACCCGCACCTACGCCCAGCGCAACGGCTTCGTCTGCACGCCCGGCACCTGGTTCAAGGGCCAAGACGGGCGCCGCCATATCTGCCAGTAAGGCGGTTTGAACCGAACGCGACAGATCAGGCGGCCTTCGGGCCGCCTGATTCATGTTTGCAGGAGCATCGCGGGTTCTGGCACTTTCCGGGCAAGTCTGGTATTGCGGCGCGCACGGGCGGACAGCCCCGGCATACGCCGGCCCTGCCCCGTTTTTCCAGGCGTCGCCGGCTTAGCTCAGCGGTAGAGCAGCGGTTTTGTAAACCGAAGGTCGGGGGTTCAATCCCCTCAGCCGGCACCAGCGTTACAACAAGTTATCCCCGATTTGTAGCCCCGACCGTCCCTCCGCTTTCGCAGCGGACAGCGTTCTGGGCTACGCCGGGCTACACACAATACGGACCCTTCACCCAAGGAAAGCCCGTGCGCCTCACGCCGCGGCAACCTGGTCCGAGAAGGGGGCTTGGCGGCGCGCCCGTCATGAACTATCCCCTCCCCGGGGATAGGATGATCCATGACGCAGCACATCCACGAGAGCCATCCGGATATCGTCAAGCGGCTGAAGCGCGCCGAGGGGCACCTGCGCAGGGTCATCGCGATGTTCGATGATGGCCGCTCCTGTCTCGACTTGGCCCAGCAGCTTCATGCGGTCGAGAAAGCCATCGCCGAGGCCAAAAAAGCCCTCATCCACGATCATGTCGACCACTGCCTGGATGCGGCCGCCAATGGCGGCTCCGGCAAATCTGCAAAGAATGCCCTCGCCGAGTTTAAGGCGATCTCGCGATATCTTTAGCGTGGAGTTCTCGATGCCTGCGGCCACTCGTTCGGCCGCCGCGATCGTGTCGGCCCTGCTTGTCATAGTTGGAGTCACACCGCAGGCCCTTGCACAGTCCGCACCGGCAAAAGTCGACGGCAAGCCGCCCGCCATCAAGTAATAAGCTGCTCTATGCGATCCATCGCCCGAATGGATTTGCTTTTTTCTCTTTTCGACATCTGGCGAGGCTCCTTCGCGGGTACGGGGCATGTGCTCGCAGCTCAAGAGCGCCGCAGGGATGTCTTCAGCGGACTTGACAGCATCCTCGTCGGCTCGGAAATGCATGAAGAAGGTGCGCGGCGAGTCATCAAACATTTGCCTGTGCAGCGCCATCACGTCCATGCACCGCTTCCGCAGCGCAATGACGACCAAGGTTCACCTCGACCCGGCTCAATCGCCGGTGATGCCCCCCTTACCCGCGCCCGGGCCGCTCGTCGCGCGTCTATGAAGAAGCTGCCCGGCGATCGTCGGGAACAGCAACACCGACAAGACTGCAGCTCCGACCAGCACAGAGCCCATCTGCTGACTCATGGTTTTTGCACGAACGGCAATCTCGGTGATGACAACGACCAACGAAAGCGAGGCGACCGAACTGTAAAGCGCGAAGGGTATCCGTTCTGCGGGCTTTAGATCCCTGCGATACAGAAATACCGGCGCACCTCGCACCAGCAGAAAAAGGGCGAGAGCGACCGGTACTAGCAACATCGTGACGACGCTACCGGTTATTGACGCGAGATCGAATTTTATACCCGTGCCGACGAAAAAAAACGGAATGAACCAGCCGAAGAAGATGGCATCAATTTTCATCCGCGGTGCTTTGCCGTCCGGCCCTTGTGTACCCAATCCTACGACTAATCCCGCAGCAAATGCTCCCAGGATACTCTCGAACCCGAAGCGCTCCGACAGAACGAAGAAAGCGGCAAACAATAGTAGGGTGATACGAACTGGAAGCTGGGAGCTCCCATGTAGCGAGCGAGCCAGGAGGGCGACAACACGGGGCGGACGTAGCCCCAAGCTGATTGCGGCCGCCAAAACTACGACCACAAGGAATGCCACCAGGAAACCAAACTCCTGGACAGTCGTATACTGCTGGCTAAGCAGCAACGACATTGCGACAATCGGTCCTAGTTCGCCCATTGTCCCTGCGGCAATGAAAAAACGCCCGAACGGTGTGTCGAGTTGATTTGCATCACGCAAAATGGGTAGCAGCGTACCCAGCGCGGTTGTGGCGAGAGCCAATGCCACGATCATAGGATCATGGAGCGAACTCGCACGAAGGATGGCTGCCGCTGACACCGCAAGCAAGACTGACATTCCCCACCCGCCCACCGCAAGTAACAAGGGCCGTCCGCGAATTCTTTCGAACTCGAGCTCCATGCCCGCCATGAAGAGCGTGGCCGCCATTCCGAAGGCGAACATAGAGGCCAAGACGCCGTCGAATCGCACCCAGCCAAGAACTTGCGGGCCGATGATGACGCCTAACACGACTTCAAGCACTACCGCCGGAATACGAAATCCGATCGGAAGCTCAGCGAGCAAAGGTCCGGCGACGGCCATGACCAGAACCAGAAGGACAGGCGAATGAGTGTCAGCCAACATCCCAAGTCCTATTGATTGTTCACCCTGCCAAGCCGCGACGAACACGCGTCGTTCTGCAATGATCGAATGGATGATTGCGTTTCATCATGGCACAACGGCAAAAAATAAATACGCCGCGAACATGACGAGATGCACGATTCCCTGAAGCACAGTTGTTCGCCCCGTGCCGAGAGTGATCACACCGAGAAGCAGTGTCAGGGCGAGAAGCCCCTGCTCCTTGGCATCCAATCCAAGCTCCAGACGGTAGCCGAGCGCAATCGAAACTGCCGCTACCGCGGGGATCGTCAGACCGATCGTGGCGAGCGCCGAGCCGAGCGCCAAGTTCAGGCTGGTCTGCAATCTGTTGTTTCGCGCCGCTTTGATTGCTGCTCCCGCTTCCGGCAGCAGAACCAGCAGAGCGATGATAATGCCGACGACTGATTCCGGCACCTGGAGATAACTGATTCCCCGCTCGATCGGAGGCGTCAGAGTCTTGCCGAGAGCGACCACGGCGGCAAGCGAAACCAGGAGAAGTCCTGCGCTTAGCGCAGTCGCTCTATTGTCGGGCAGCGCGACATGGCCGTCGTTGCTCGGCGGCTTGACTGGCAGAAAATAATGACGGTGGCGTACCGTCTGGATGAAGACAAATGCGAAGTACAGCACTAGCGATACGAGGCCGGCGAAGATGAGTTGCGGCGTGTTGTACAAGGGGCCGAGTTCCTGCGCCGCCAGATTCGGAAGAATCATCGTTAGGCCGGTGAGCGCGACGAGAACCGCCATCGCCGCACTCGCACCCTGAGCCTGAAATCCCTGTTCGTGGTGACGAATGCCGCCCCACAATAGACACGTGCCTACGATGCCATTGCACACGATCATGACGGCAGCGAAGACCGTGTCACGAGCTAACGCCGCTTTTTCGGCCGGCGCTGCGACCATAACCGAAACGATCAGGGCCGTTTCAATCACTGTTACAGCCAAGGCAAGAACAAGCGTTCCATACGGCTCACCAACACGGTGGGCAACCACCTCGGCGTGGTAAACGGCTGCAAAAACGGTACACAGCAACACGGGTCCGGCGAGTCCACCGACGATGACCCCGGTACCGATGATGGGGATCATCAGGAGCAGCAGCCACGCCACCACGGGCCAAGCCCAGCTCCACCGCGGCGTACCTGCTACAGTCATGACGCCCAGCCCGCATCAGAAAGTAACATCGGCCTGTGGGTTGAGCAAGGCATCTGCTGATGGTTGCTCTGGCTTTGGCAGCTAACACCCATCCGGTTCTCCGCCGCGCCCATGGGCTTTACTGGATCGTGATTGATATTTCCACGACCCACTATGCAGTTTCGGCTGAGGACGTCCGATCGCGTCATACTCGTGCTAGTGCTCCCAATGCGCGCTCGGCTCGGCCAGACGCCACATGTTGCACTGGTGATCGGAACCAGCTCGATAAGCCTTGCGGCCGGCCACATTTCGCCCGACTTTCTGCTCTCGAGATAAACTGATGATGGAAAATGGCTTCACTCCTATGACGATCACACAGAGCAAGAAAATTTCCGCGTGTGCGAGCTGGCTCGAACTGAGCGAGGACCGCAGGAGCTTCGTCTATTCGCGGATCGAGCCGAGATAATTCGAAAGATCTTTGAACTTTCGATTGGCGGGTTGGGCAGCTACGCAATAACCAACTATCTCGAGAAGCAGGGCATCCCTCCGTTTGGATCGTCGCCCAAGTGGGACCACACTACGATAGACAGCATGCTTCGCAACCGCGCCGTCTTAGGGGAGTATCAGCCGAAGAGTTATGCCGGCGGCCGAAGCAAGGGAATTCCGAATGGTCCGCCCGTGCCGGACTACTATCCGGCCGTAATAGACGAAGATACCTTCCAAAAAGCTCAGGCCGCCCGGCAGCAAAATCTGATCACCAACCGCGGGCGAAAGGGCAACAATTTAGCAAATCTGTTCGACGGACTTACCACGTGCGCTTACTGCGGGAGCGAAGTCCGGTTTCTTAGTAGTCACCCTTACAAGAGCTTGGTCTGCGCGAAGGTGCTAGATGAAAACGGGTGCACGAGAACGGCATGGTCCTACCAAGATTTCGAAGCAAACGTTTTAGAGTTTTTGGGCCCACCCTGCGCTCCTGGACTCAGCCGAGCCCTCGCGGAAGGACGAGCTTCGAAATTTGGTTGGAGACATCGTCCGCTTGGGCGACGACGGCGACCTTTACGTCACTCGTTACTCCATCGCCCTAAGTCTCAGAAAAATCGTGACGCAGCTCACGCTTTCAAGCAGCGGGTCTAACCCGGGGAATCGTCTGGCGGATGCAGCTGTTCGACGCGACGTCAAAGGACGATTCTTCGAGCTGCGTTTGTGGGGCGGTCACATCTACAAGGGCATCTCAACTACCTGAGTTGAGGCTTGTGTCTGCAAGACGGTTTCTATCGGTTTGATGAGGTCACAAGCGACCGACGATGCGAAAGACTATGGCTCGAACTGAAGGCCTTACTTCGTTCTGATCGGCCCACCTTCCGCAATCGTCGAGACGGACCTACGCATGCCGGCAAGCTTAGCTGCCTGAGCGTGCTCGCACCCGCCTTCTGTGCCTCGCGGATGATGGGGAGCACATTCGCAGCGTAGCGGTCGGCCTCGACCTTTACGGCTTCCACAGCTCCCTTGCGGGCCACGCGGAGCTTAGGGTTGCCCAGTGTAACCCCGCGGGCCTTCGCAGCGGATAGGGCTTGCCGGGTGCGGGTGGAGATCAGCGCACGCTCCTTCTCGGCCAGGGCGGCAAACAGGTGCAGGACGAATGGGTCAACGTCGGGCCCAAGCTCAGCGACCACGAAAGGTACCTTGTGGGCCATTAGCGCGGAGATGCAGTGTACATCACGGCTGAGCCGGTCGAGCTTCGCAACTCCTACGTGACACCTGAGCTTCCGCGCTGCGGCCAAGGCGGCCTTGAGCTGCGGCCTGCGGTCGAGCGCGTCGGCGCCCTTGCCCGTCTCGACCTCAACGAACTCGCGGGCCGCTTCGTATCCCTCGGAGGACGCGAAGTGAGCCAGGGTCTGCCGCTGGGCTTCCATGCCCAGGCCTGAGCGACCTTGAGCAGAGGTGGACACGCGGATAAAGGTGATGAGCGGAGCCGATGGCAGGTCGAGGTTCTCCAGAGCTGGTCTGTAAAGAACCTATACGTCCACTTAGATTGTAGACAACGTGCAGAATGGAATCCCTGAGATTCCCTTTTGCATGCCTGCCCGAGTGCTGAGATGGCTCCCTGATCCGCGGCGCTCCGGGTGCCCGAGGTGCAGGATGGCCATGGCTGGCCTGAGATCCGCTCGTTTAATGCGATCGAACTTTAGCGATTTCGATCAGTTCGACGTGCCCTTCGAGCGCAGCGTCGTAATCGCTGTAGAAACGGCGAACACGGGTTTGCTCGTCAGCGATGAGAGCACCTTCGAATAGCAAGGGCGTCTGGTCCATGCTGTTGGAACGAGCGGTATTCCAGCCAAGAGTCTGGTCAAGATGTGCGCAGAGCCAATCTGGTCGAAACTCAGACGCACTTTTTCCGGATTTGCTCCCATCCAGCTGCGCACGGTTTTCTGCACTTCTAAGTCGTTGCCTACGTAGACCGGCCGTTTGCCTTCCAAGATATAGAAGCCAAATGGAAAGATGATCATTCGATCCGCTCCAGTCAGCTACGTGCTAATCCTCGATCTGCAATTTCGCACAATAACAGCGAAGACAACGCTCAAGATGCTGCAATAATTTCTAAGGTGCGCAATGTGGCAGCTTGCCTCATCTCGTTCTTGATGGAGCGAGCGACTGGTCTCCGCCGATTGGCCAAGTTCACTCCTCACCTTCGGCGTGATCGAAGATAGACGAACCTCTTATCGTCACTGGAGCTCTCCTTGGGATCAACCTAAGCTGTATCAAGGGCCTCGCTACGATGAACGAAAGGTTTCCCCGCAAGGCTTCGGCAACTGACTTTGTGGAGAGGCCGACCCTGTCTTCCGCATCGAACTGAAGAGAATGTCCCACTGCGGAATAGTCGGCTCCAACGCGCTCGCCCAGAGAACCTGAATGTCCGATATCTGGAAATCCAGGAATCTCAGCAAACGAACGCGTTCGCCAAGCCGAAGAACAACGCAAGAAACCCTCGGCAGTTTCCCGCCGAGGGCCTTTGGAGGTTAGGTCGCTAGACCGAACTTACCAGTTGCGCTGAGCGCGGAGCAGCAGCGTGTAGCTGTCCTGATCTTTCAGCTCGTACACGGCAGCCGGCTTCGCGATGGCAGCAGCACCACCGTAAGCAAAGGTACCTGCCATCTTCGAGTCCAAGTGCGTCCAGTTCACGTCGGCCGAGAACGTCAGGTTCTTGACCGGGGTCCAGCGAGTGATCAGGCCGACCTGGCCGATGGCGAAGTCAGGGTTACAATTGGTAACGCCGGCCACGGCGAACGTACCACCAACACCGCAGAGGGACCCCTTGGCGAGCGAGCCGAACTGCGCCTGAGCGTAGGCACCGTAGATGGCCGTATTCCAGTACGGATCCCAGTTATGAGTGTAAGCACCACGGAAGCCCCAGGTCTTGACGCTCTCCTGCTGGCTGCCGCCGCCCGCAGACGTGTACACCGTATCCGGGGCAGAGGCGAAAGCTACGCTCTGGTAAGCGATACCGGAGCTGCCGAACATCGAATACGAGCTACCCGCGAGGTTCTGGAAGTTGTAGCGGGTCGCGCCGTCCGTGTAGACGCCCGAAATGTTGATCACGTCACCCGCACCGGTCGGGATGTTCTTGATCGACAGAGCGAGCTGAACCGCCCAACCCCACTTGTCGTCGGGGTGACCAGTCGGCTCGGTCGCACCGTAGTAGGCAACGTGGTTGTCATGCGCAGCGACCGATGCCTGGAACAGACCCCAGGCCTGGTCGACACGGACCATACCGACGAGGTTCGGCGAACGCGAACCACCGATGCCATTGATACCACTGGTGCCGCCGACGAGGCCAGCCACGCTGGCGCCGGCGAGGTTGAAGTTGCCAGCCTGATAGTAAGCCGTGGCGTCTTCGGCCGAGAACGACGCAGTGATGCCTTGGCCGAAGTCCGCGGTGTAGGTGAACTGGTTGACACCAGTGACCGTGCCGGAGCCGCCGACGAGGCTGTCAATGTTGTTGCCGGGATAGTTGGTCCAGGGCGCGTCGAACTGCGACACGGCCTTACCCATGGTGAACCCAGCGAACTGGATGAAGGCATAGTACACGCCGAGCGAACCGCCCGAGGTGCCGCCGTCGGACGGGTTGATCGAGGAACCAACGAGCGCCGGGGTCGCACCCGAGGTGTTCAGGGCCAGCGTGCTGGTGTAGGCGGTATTACCGAAGGCTGAACCGGTGCCCTGATAGCCGCCCGTCGTCCAAGAGAACGTCGCATCGAAGAACGTGCGGACGACGCCATATTCGGTCGCGGTGCGCGTGTCGATGTTGAGGTCTTCACGAGCGCGCATGGTGTAGTAGTTGCTCAGACGGTTATGCGCACCGGCCGGAGAGCCGTTGGCAATGCCGTAGACGCTGTTGGTGCCCAGCGCGACTTCAGCGCGCAGGTAACCACCCAGCTTGATGCAGGTGTCAGTGCCGGGGATGTAATAGAAACCCGCACCGTACAGGGAGCAGATCTTCACGTATTCGACCGCTTTGGCCTTCACGGGGAGATCGGCTGCTTGCGCTCCGCCCACGGCGATAAGACCCGCCGCTGAGCCGAGCAAAAGGCTCTTAACCAACTTCATGTTAAACCTCCAAGTTGCTCTTCAGGGAAGGTCACTGACCGGACGGCCAATTCCCGAACCCCCTTCAAATCCACCGCTTGAGCCACTTCGCGCCTTTGGACACACCCGCGGAACGCGAGGGACTTAAGCGAAAGACCTAAACGGGACGACCTTGGGATGCCCCCCTCCGTCGCACTCACGATATGAGGCAAAGACCTCCGATCAATCAATGACAGAGTGCCTCTGATGAGGTCGGAATGGCGCGTTTTTGGACGGATGTTGCACAAATATCACTTTTTGCTGAACGGACGCCGCTGCTTAAGTGATTGATTTTGCCCCTAAATCTGTCCGGCTCTCGAAAAATCGCTTTGGAACCATTTCCTGCGGATCGGGTTCCCCACAGCCTTGGTGCTTCGCCGCGAGGGATCACGTGGCAGAATCACTCATCCCAAGGAGTCGTCCACGCATCGTAGCTGAGCGAACGAGAGCTTCGGCTCGATGCCGCGAGCAGATGCAGTGCACAGCTTATAGATTAGCGCTCTTGAGGGATCGCGCGGACGAAGCGCCTTACAGCACTTTTCGTATCCGGCGCGGACTGCTCCCCCTTATTCGATCTAGGGTCAGCTGCCGGGTTTCCCTTGGAGTGGCTAGGTATCCAGAGGAACGGACAGACCAAACTCGGACCTGCCTAAGTCTACTGGCCAGGAACTTTGTTCAGAACTCGTTCCATCCCCTTCCCTCTCTAACTAACGACTGAGACGAGCAGACATCCTGCCGGAAGGCGCGCGTCGCCACCAGTTGCGCAGATATTACCACCCACGACTCTGCGGAGCAGGGTCGCCTCTTGGTTGCGTGTGATGAAATACTTGGCCAGCCCCCTTCGCCAGCCTACATCGTGCGCCATAGGACGAAACGGCGAAGACAAGTCGTCGCTCAGAACTCGATCGTAGGCTCACGATGAATGTCGATCCCGCTTAGGCCCGGGATCGTTGAGCAAGTCGTGCGATGTCCGGATCAACGTCGTAAACAGACCTCCGCTCGAAAGGCCGAATACGCATGCTGCGGACCAACCATTCGCTGCCACAGGGCGCCCGCAGGTGATTAGCTTAATCAAAAAAACGACGGGCGCCTCGCTATCGGGGCACCCGTAGAATTTTGTCAACGAAGCTCAATTTACTTGGCGATTGCTGCTTGGGCTGCGGCGATCTTCGCTTTCACAGCCTCAAGATTGAAACTCGCGCCCTTCTGCATCGGCGGAAACTCGATCGCGGTCATCGCCAGCTTTTCAACCTGTTGTTGGACAAATACGAAGCGCCAGAATTCGTATTTGAACCAATCGAAATATTGCTGCGCGCCCTCCTTGGTCCCATTGTTCGGCCAGCCCGTGCGCTCAAACGGATCGAGGCGGAGGTTGGTTATGTAGGGTACGTCCGGCTTGGTTTTGTCACCCAGCCAGCCCCCGGGCTGGTCGATGAAACGAAACTTGTAGTCATCGATGCGAACCGCGCCGAGTTCGCTCTCGCCGAAGTACCAGATTTCGTGCCTTTTCGACGGCCCCTGACCGGTGATCATATCCATCTGGTTGTACCCATCGAGATGGCATTTGAACGTGGTATCGCCGATCTGTTTTCCCTTCTTCAATTCTTCCGCAATGTTGGGATTGCCCGCGGCTGCAAGAAGTGTCGGGAACCAGTCGAGGCCGGAGATCATGCCATTTTCCACCCTGCCCGCCGGCACTTTGCCGGGCCACCGGATCATTGCTGGCGCGCGGAAGCCGCCTTCCATCACCGTGCCTTTGCTCTGCGCGAAAGGCGTCTGCCCGCCGTCAGGCCAGGTGAACACTTCGGTGCCGTTGTCGGTCGTGAAGATGACGATGGTGTTGTCGTCGACCCCCATGTCCTTGAGCTTCTTCATAACGATACCGACGTCATCGTCGAGTTGTGCCATACCGGCTTCATGGATCGTCCAGCCGTTCTTGGAGTTGCGTAACGCTTGATATTTCGGCGACAGATGGGTGACGATGTGCATGCGGGTCGGGTTGAGCCACAGGAAAAACGGCTTGTTCTCAGCCCTGGCCTTATCGATGAACGCCAGCGAGAAGTCGCGAATTTCGTCGTCCACAGTTTCCATTCGCTTCGGATAGAGCGTTCCGGCGTCCTCGATCTTCTGCTTGCCTACCCTGCCCCAGCGTGGATCTACCGTCGCGTCGTCAACGCTGGTGGCATATGAATGAATCATGTTCCGCGGACCGACGGTGTTCAGCAGATCCTGCGGATAGGCGGGATGAGCTGGATCTTCCATCGCGTCGAGATGATAGAGGTAGCCGAAGAATTCGTCGAAGCCGTGAACGGTTGGCAAGAACTCGTTCTTATCACCGAGATGGTTTTTCCCGAATTGACCGGTCGCGTAGCCCATTCCTTTTAGCGCCTGAGCGATCGTTACCGCCTGAGCCGGCAGACCAGTGGGAGCGCCGGCTTGGCCAACCGTAGTCATACCGGTGCGGATCGGCAGCTCGCCAGTGATAAAGTTGGCGCGGCCGGCCGTACAACTCGCCTCGGCGTAATAGTCGGTGAACAGCATGCCTTCGGTGGCGATCTTGTCCAGATTTGGTGTCCGGCCGGCCATCATGCCGCGGTGATAAGCGCCAAGATTCCAGATGCCGATGTCGTCGCCCATGATGACGACGATGTTGGGCTTCTGTCCGGCAGACGCAGCTGCGGGCGCTGTCGTTGCCTGCTGCGCCTGGGCAGGGTTCGTCAACCCGACGGCTGCGAGTGCGGAGGCCGCGACCAGAGAGCTGCCGCTCAACAGCAATTCGCGGCGTTTCAATCCTGCGCTGCTCGGCCCGCTAGAGAGCTCTGACTTCTCGGACGCCTTTTTGTCGCTCATGACAGTCCTTTTTCCTGTTCGCGGTGGCTAACGGGCTTTAACTCAACCCAACGAATATCACGCAGAGCACATCAGATCTTGTGATCCGACACGCTGATGCCGACGCCGCACTTTGACTGTGTTTCCAGCGATCGACTATGCACAAACGGCAGCCGCTTCGAACGCACGCATATGCGTTTTGGACCCAACCCCGACAGTCGCGGCATGTCAGCTAAGAGCCAAGGACGAATGCGACACCGCACTGTTGGCGGCCGAGGGATCAACCTGAGCGCCGCCACACGCTAAAAACGTTAGCCTCCCTCTACAAGGGAGGCAGCACACTGGAAAATACCTGGACCGAGAAACATTTTGCTCGTCGAGAACGCTAAGATGAACCGACACGAGCGTTGCAATAGCGCTTACGTCGAGAAGCATCTGAGACATGGGCAGATGGCAAGCTAGGCAATGGCTTTTTCATCAGGATTTCGTCCTGGAGATACACCGGAATCCAACATGGCTCGCCGAAGTATCGATCGGCTCGGCGTGACGGGCTGCCGGGCGATACCGTCGGCAGTAGTTCGGCGCGCACAGATGCGAGCCTCCCTTAAGCACTCTCCGGGGAATGCTGATGTTTGGGGTACGTGGGTCGTAGCTTTCGCCTTCGGCGCCGCCGCGGGGATTCTGCGGAATGCAACAAGCCTTCGGCGCATCGGCGTCGTGCTTCGGCGAATACCAATCGGCCGTCCACTCCCAGACATTCCCGATCATGTCATAGAGGCCGTAGCCATTCGGTGGAAACGCGGTCACCGGCGAGGTACGTTCGAAGCCATCGGCTAAGAGGTTCTCATGCGGGAAGTTACCCTGCCAGATGTTTGCCATGTGTTTGCCAGCAGGCGTCAGTTCGTCTCCCCACGCGAACTCCGCCTCGCTCAATCCGCCTCGCGCGGCGAATTCCCACTCGGCTTCGGTTGGCAGATCCTTCCCGGCCCATTTTGCGTATGCGTCTACGTCGCGTAATGCGACGTGGACGACGGGATGATCTTCGAGGCCACGGATATTGCTGTGGCGTCCGTACGGCCGCCGCCAGTTGGCGCCGAAGGCGAAGGTCCACCACTCACCCCAGTAACGCAGATCCACCGCCTCTTTGGGCGGAGTGAAGACAAGGGAGCCAGCTTTGAGCATCTGCGGCAATGCGTTCGGATAATCCTTCGCTTCAGGAGTTATCTCGGCGAAGGTGACGTAGCCGGTCGCGTTGATAAAGTCGCGGAACTGGCGATTGGTTACAGGGGTCCGGTCCATCCAAAAACCGTCCACGGTGACGCGGTGGGCGGGAGCTTCTTCCGGATAATGCTTGTCCGAGCCCATCCGAAACGTACCGCCTGGTACGCGCACCATCTCTGGATGCGGCGGATCTTCAAGGGGGCGCCTGAGATCAGACTGGCGGGCAGAATTCATGTGACTTCCGTCCTGACGGTCACTTCAGCAGCAGAATGCCCACCCTGCGCCGTGCGCACTATGCGAATTCGGCAAAATCCGTAAACCCCGAAGAGAAAAGAAAGCCTTAGCTACGAACTCGAAAGGCCAGGATTACCAATCCCGCGCCCTGAATGAGGAGCAGCGCACCAAAGACAACCGGCACGGCCAATGCGGCTGCGATGGGAGACCCTAGTAGCAGAAGACCAACCAGGCCGTTGATCGCTCCCAAGATAAGCGGCCCGATGCCGCCACCCTTGAGGCCGGCAATGATCTGCAGAGTGCCCATGAGAAGTCCTTGAACGCCGAGAATGAGCACCAGCACCGTCGGCACAGTCAGGGCAGCAACGAGCGGGTGTCGCAGAACGAAAAGACCTGCGAGAACGCCAACCACTCCGCTGAGCAACGACCATATCCATGGCGTTGAGCGATCGATAAAAACTTGGACGAACGCAAGCAAGCCCGTTATGAGCCAGTAAAATCCCAAAAACGTTGTGAGCGCGAGGATCGTCGCGCTGGGTTGGGTGACAAGCATAAGGCCCAGTATGACGCCGGCAAACCCTTGCAGGAGGAAAACCCACCAGATGCTGGACTGCTGTGGCAGGACGGCGATGTTGGTCATGACCTAAGCTCCCGAGATTTGCTAGTTGTTGGCCGGCGGCAGCCTCAGCCTCTCCATCGCCTGTTCGACAGAGAACGAACCAGGTCGTTGCCGAGGCGGAAATTGCGCGAAAGTCGCCAGATGCTGCCCGACAACTAGCTGCGCGGGCATGACCACGAACGCATGCTCGATAAACCATCGGACATAGTCGCCGGATTCATGTTGGGCCCGCTCGAACGGATCGGAGCGCAAGTTGAACAGCATGGGAAGGCGGAGCTGAACCATCGGTTGTTGCCAGACGCTGAAACCTTCGGCCTTCTGCTCGAGAAAGACTGCTTTCCATTGCTCGAAGCGGAGCCCGGCGAGGTCGCCGTCATCGGTCCAGTAAAAGAATTCCCGACGTTTGTCGGGACCTTTTCCCGCCAGCAGGTCGCGCTGGTCATAGCCGTCAAGATGAACCTTGAAGTTTTGGCCCGCCGCCTCATAGCCTTGCAGCAGCTTTTCCTTGATGGCGGGCTCGCCGGCCGCAGCGATCAGTGTCGTCGCCCAATCTTCCGCGGAAAAGATTTCGTTGATCCCTGTTTTCGCCCGGACGAGGCCGGGCCAACGGATCATCGCTGGGACCCGATAACCGCCCTCCCAATTGGTGTTCTTCTCGCCTTTGAACGGCGTGGTCCCGCCATCGGGCCAGCTGAAAGTTTCGGCGCCATTGTCAGTGGTGTAGATCACGATCGTGTTGTTAGAAATGCCGAGATCGTCGAGTTTCTTCAGCAACTGGCCGACCTGCCCGTCGTGTTCGACCATACCATCGGGGTAGATGCCCAAACCCGTCTTGCCTTGCGATTCCTTCTTAAGGCGCGTCCAGATATGCATGCGGCTGGGATTGAACCAAACGAAGAACGGTTTCTTGTCCCGATTGGCGCGATCGATGAAATCTGTCGATGCCTTTAGAAATTCCTCATCAATCGTCTCCATGCGCTTCTTGGTAAGAGGACCGGTGTCCTCACACTGCTGTTTGCCAAGAGGTCCAAATCGGGGATCGTCGCCGGGCGTGGCAATTGCCGTAGCAAAACACTTCATGACTCCGCGCGGACCGAATTTCGCCCGGAACGATGGATTAGCCGGATAATCCGCATGCTCTGGTTCATCCTCGGCATTTAGATGATAAAGATTCCCAAAAAACTCATCGAAGCCGTGCACGGTCGGCAGAAATTCGTTGCGGTCACCTAGATGGTTCTTGCCGAATTGTGCGGTTGCGTAACCCTGCGGTTTCAAGAGCTCCGCGATCGTTGGATCTTTCGCGGAGAGCCCTTCCTTGGCTGCAGGCAGCCCAACTTTCAAAAGGCCCGTGCGGAGCGGACTCTGCCCGGTGATGAAAGCAGCACGACCGGCTGTACAGGACTGTTGCCCATAATAGTCGGTGAAAATTGCGCCCTCGTTGGCGATACGATCGATGTTGGGCGTCCGATATCCCATCATACCCCGGTTGTAAGCACTGATATTCCAGTAACCGATGTCGTCAGCCATAATAACGAGAATGTTGGGCTTCTGCGGCTGTTGCGCTCGAACAGAAGTGTTGACGGCGGCCAAGGTGGCGAGTGCGATCAGGCTTGGTCGGATGATCTTGCTGAAGCCCATTCTACGTCCTGTGATTCCTGGAATTTCTGGAACATGCGGCCGGCCCTTCGCGGCCGGCCGCTAATTGTGTTCAATCGAGCACTAACCGTTCGCTAATCGCTCCGTCCAGCAGTCTTGGCCTGCTTGAGCTGCTGGATAACCTGGTCGAGGTTGTAGCTTGCAGGATCCTGGAGCGGCGGATATTCGACGTAGGTCTCCAATTCCTTCAGCCACAGCGTCTGACCGATGGGCAACATGTTCCAGTCGTAAACGTAGGCCGTCGAAGGTGAACCGATCGTGCCACCCTGGCCCATGAGGGTCTTGAACTGCGCACCGATCGACGTCTCGAACGGATCTCGCTTGATATTGACGACCTGTGCCCAGTGGTAGGGAAGCGCGCCAGCAATAAAGCCGGATGGAGCGTCAGATACCATCGTGAAGTAGATCTTCCAGTTCTTGTACCGAACCGCCGAGGGGTCCTTGCCGGAATAGTAGAAGAATGTGTCGCGCGCAGACTTTTCCGAACGTCCGGAGAGATACTCGGTCTGATCGACGCCATCCAAGGTCGTCTTGACGATGCCGGGATATTGCCCGGCCTCGATGCGCTTCTTCAAACCATCACCCTTGGCGCCGCCCGCAATATTGATAAGCGTCGGCATCCAATCCAACGACGCAAAAATATCGTTCTTGATCGTGCCTGGCTTGATCACTCCCGGCCAACGGATAAGTGCAGGTGCACGCATGCCACCTTCCCAAGTGCTAAGCTTACCGCCCTTGAATGGGGTAGTGCCGCCGTCCGGGAAGGTAATGGTTTCGGCGCCATTGTCGGTCGTGAACACGACGATCGTATTGTCGAGCTGGCCCATGTCCTCGAGCTTCTTAAGCACAGTGCCGATGTTATCATCCAGCTGCTTCATGCCGGCCTCGTTAAGGCCCCAATCCTTGCCGCCGGCTTCGCCAATCATGCCCGCGTACTTCTCATTCAGCACGGTCGTAATGTGCATGCGTGCCGGATTGTACCAGGCGAAGAAGGGTTTGTTGGTTTTCTTCGGGTCATTGCGATCGAGGAAGTCAACGACCTTCGCCGAGATTTCCTCGTCCACGCTCTTCGAGCGCTCAAGCGTCAGGGGACCTTGGTCGCTGCACGTCATGTTCTTTGCGGTGCCATCGGACGATTTGCACGACAAGACTGGTCGTGGCGGTGTCAGGCAAACTGGTGACGTTTTCGGATCAACCGCACCATTTACCTCCTGCAACCCAGGTATCGGCGTGTTCTTGCACGGCGGAGCAACGGTCTGTTGAGTAGGAGACTTGTTGAGGTCCGGGAAGCTCACGCCTTGCATCGCGTCGAGATGATACAAATAGCCCCAGAATTCCTGAAATCCATGCGCGGTCGGCAATGCATCGGTATGGTCGCCGAGATGGTTTTTGCCAAATTCGCCGGTATTATAACCGAGATCCAGCAGGAATTTTGCGAGTGCCGGTGTGCCGGGTCGTAGATAGGACGGGCTGCCAGGCAACTGCGGAGGAATCATACCTGTGCGCAACGGATGCATTCCAGTGAAGAAAGCGTTCCTTCCGGCCGTGCAACTTTGCTCGGCATAGTAATGCGTGAAGATCGCACCCTCGTTGCCGATGCGGTCGATATTGGGTGTCTCGCCAACCATCAATCCGCGATGATAAATGCCTGGCTGGTATAGTCCAATGTCGTCGCCCATGATGAAGAGGATGTTGGGCTTTCCGGCTGGTGCCTGTGCGAAGGCAGGCAGGGAGATCACCGGCAGACTGACTGCCGCCAAGGCGGTTGCTGACACCAGCATACGTTTGAAGTTTCTAGTGATCTTCATAACTCCGGCTCCTAGCTGTCACGATACTTGATCGGCAGACTTCTCGAAGTCTGTGGGGTGCAGAAGCGAAGAGGAGCTGCCCCACTCACAGGGCTCCGCTCTCCGTGGACATTAGTCTGTCCGAAGTTTCTTCGATCGCGCTATGCGAATTCGGCACAGCGCTTGAATTACTCCTCCTTGCTGGAGACGCGGCGCAACGTTGATGACGGCGTCTCTCCGAAGACGTCGCGGTAAGCCACCGCGAAGCGCCCGAGTTCGGTAAAGTGATGATTTCGCGCAATCTCTGAAACACTGGCTGATGCCGGATCGGCGCAACGCAATGCTGATCGCGCCCTATTCAATCGCTGCAACAGGTAGTAACGGCTTGGACTAACGCCCAGAAATTCGGCGCAGCAAAGTCGCAAGGTGCGCTCCGGCACCCCGATTGTGGTGCAGAGCTCCGACAGATTCAAATGAGGCTCTTTTTGTCGAGCCAAGCAGTCCTCGAAACCAACCATAATGTCCGAGTGGCGCCGCCTGGAGTTCGGGGGTCTACCCCCATTCTTGATCGACAGGCATTTGACAAGCGCGCTGAGCAACTCGCGCTCAAGCGAGGCGGCGCCCGCTGTTGAGAATACTTCCCCCACCAGTTCAGCGAGATCGCACAGCTTCGAAACGATGGCAAGAAACGCTGCGGTGGCGTCGTGTGCAGGCATGACGTCACAGGATTCTGATGGCACTCTGATACTTTCGCCGATCAACCTTCTGCTGCATGCGGTAAGCTCGTCTGGCGGCAGAGATATAAGGCACCACTCGGCTCCTCCAGTGGTGCGCTGGTGTGCTCGCTGTTCAAGGGAATGGAACACCAGGTCGCCGAAGTTCAAGGCCACGCCGCAATAGACCATGCTCCGCGTCCGGCTTGTCGAAAACGAGATATGCACATGGGCCGACGGCAAGGCGATAAAGGCGATGCGGGGAAGGTTCTCTCTTCCTCTCAGCACGTGCAGGCGACCAATTTTCAAGTGGGTCAATTGCCCCTTGAACTCTCCATTACCTGTTACAAAAAGCTCGACCTTTTCTGCTCCAATCGCCGCACCGTAGGCATCGGGACTAACGAAGATCGCCGTTCCGTTCTGGATCATCCGAATCCTCTCGTTCGAGATGGCCGCCACCGCCGCGAGCCGAGCCGGGCTACAGCATGGTAGATTGGCAACGACCTGCCTATGCAGCTTCGGAAGCCGATTGTGCTCCGTTGCGACTTTTTGGTGCCCTGAGATCTCCGCTACGCGACTCGCGCTTTACTCCGAGTGTTGCGCCGGTACATCAACCACGCACAGTTTGCTGTTTTTGCCGATTTTGCATAGCTTAAGGCCGAACCGCAGATAGCATAGGATTGGATCTATCGAGGAGCGGGCGGATGCGGCGTGATCGTTCGATCAGGGACTTCCAACTCGGTACCGGTGCGATCTGTGCGATGCTGATCCTCACCACCCAACAGTCCCGCGCCGACGAAAGCGGCATTTCGTTTTGGCTGCCTGGCCAGGTCAGCAGTCTGCCGGCAGTCCCGCAGGGCGCGCCGGGCTGGTCGATGGGAACCGTCTATTATCACACGAGTGTTGCAGCCTCCGGCTCCGTCGCCGCGGCAAGAGAGATCCAGGTCGGCAGATTCGCACCGACCGTCAATGTCAGCCTCAACGCAAGCCTGAATGCGCAAGCCGATCTCTTGTTGCTCAACCCGACCTACACTTTCGGCACGCCGGTCCTTGGTGGTCAGTTGGCGATGGGAGTAACCGGCATATTCGGCCGGTCAGCCGCGACCATTGACGGAACACTGACAGCGAACGTGGGAGGCTTTGCGGCAACCCGGATGGGGAGTATCGGAGATTCGATTACCTCTGTCGGCGACCTCTACCCGATGATCACGCTCAAATGGAATTCAGGCGTCAACAATTACATGACGTATATAACGGGCGACATTCCGGTCGGCGCTTACGATCCAAGTCGCATCGCGAACCTTGGTATCGGCCACGGCGCGATCGATGCCGGCGGCGGCTACACTTACCTGAACCCGGCTTCCGGCGTAACGATCTCCGGCGTTGCGGGGTTTACCTACAATTTCAAGAACCCCGACACTCAGGTTCAAAGCGGGATCGATTTTCATTTCGACTGGAGCACAGCCCAATTTCTTACGAAACGGGCTTTTGTGGGCTTCGTTGGCTACGCCTATCAGCAAGTCTCAGATGATACTGGCGGTCATCCACTGCTTGGTGGCTTCAGATCCCGCGTTCTCGGCGTGGGGCCCCAATTCGGATACATCTTTCCCGTCGGCGACATGCAGGGGTACTTAAACATTAAGGCCTATGGGGAATTCAATGCGGCCAACCGGCCATCTGGTTGGAATACTTGGCTGACGTTTGCAATTTCCCCAACTGCGGCAATTGATGCGAAAGCGACCCGGCATCTCGTGACGAAGTAGGGCCGCAAAGCCGCCGAGGCCTTCGCCTCCCAACGCGCCTTCTACTTTCCTTCTAATCGCTCGATCGGACGGGCTTGGCCGCCATGCCGGAAGCGCTCCCGGGCCGGCGAATTACACCCAACGGCCGCAACCATCGCCAATTTGACGTTCGTGGCTGCAATCGCGCCTGATTCCGAATGAAGTGCAGATAGAATGAACCAGCAGTGTTTTCAGCGCGTATCGAAGGGAAAGATCACTTTCCAGTCTTTTTTCATATCGATCACCGTCCACCTATTCGTAGCAGCGGCGTCCAAAGCAACGTCGAGATGCCCGAAATGCGACTGCCGATCGTAGGCGTACTCGCGCACTGCGTCGGTGTGATGAACGATAGCCCCAAAGCGCAAGCCGTCGCTGATGGTAGTCCATTGAAGCATTTCGAGATCTCCGTCTGAGTTTCCGAATGCAGCAATTGGGCGACGGCCTACGGCTTCGTTGATGCCGACGGGCTTGCCCGCCTTATCGTCGATGAAGTTCAACTCCGGCAAACGAAACAGCGTAGGAATTCCGTCGCGCATCTCGAATTTGGTCTTGATGGATGAGCCTACGACCTGGTCGGGAGGAACCCCGTAAACCTTATCTGTCCATGGACGCATGAACTCAACTCCACCGCCCGAGACGATAAAGGTCTTGAAGCCGTTCGCCCGCAGGTAAGAGAGCAACTCAAGCATTGGCTGGTAGACCAGATCAGTATATGGCCGCCGGAAGCGCGGATCGCGCGCGGAGCCGAGCCAATCCATTACTATTTTCGAGAACTCGTCAGTGGTCATCCCGGCATGGGTCTGCATGATCAGATCGAGGAGGCTCCGCTCGCTGAACCCCGCCAGTGCTTTCATGTCGCCCTCAAGAACCGATTGGAAAGGCTCGGTATATCGCCATTCCGGATGCAATGGCGCCAAAGCCTTTACCCGCTCGAGGGCGAATACCAATTGAACATACATTGGTTGCTCAACCCAAAGCGTGCCATCGTTGTCGAAGGTCGCGATACGTGCGGCGGGCGGCACATACTGGGAACTTCCGGACGTCGTAACTCGACGCACGAAATCGACGATAGCTTGTTTAGTCGAAGTATCGTTCCATGACGGCAATGGGTCATCTTGGGCAGACGCGCGCGGCAGCCAGCTGAGAGACAGCGCCACGCCCAGTATCGCGCCGGCAATGGCGCGCCAAAATTTGCGCCTCATAGCTCACCTCCAAAAGCCGATTGATGACAGCGGCCGTCTAGTCAAAGCTTGATGGACTTGGATGCTCACCGTCTATGCAGTTTCGGCGAATCTTCGGAATACACGGGGTTACGAGCAATGAAGGAGGGTGCTCGACATTGCTCAACCTTTCCGAAATATGTCTCCCCTACGGGCACGTTCACATGGAACTGCCGCAAAATCGAATGAATTGAATTTCTCCGGAATTGCATAGCGCGCCTGAGTGTTGAACTTCAGACTGCGGCAAGCCACTGCGATAAACCACCTCCAGGCACGATCGCTTTGGAGGCGAGGACAGCAACCACTCCATGGCCGACTGCAGGATTGTAGGATTGCTCATGATCACCGCCCGCTCGCTGGCTATCATTCTCATCCTTGAACATGCGCTGCCGTCAGTGGCCATCGCCAAAGACGGGCACGAACGCACCGTGACAATTCGCGATACTCGGTCCGCTCCGCGCGTGAGATCTAGCATGGTCGCTCGACAGGATCTGTTTGATCGGCGCAACCCAAATAACTTCCGCGTAGACTGGCCCAGCCCTCCTGCCCAACCCGGCCAATTCTGAGGGAGCAGAACTTATTGATGAACTTCCTCATCCGTGAGGGTGAATCAAGTCGGTCCTGTCGCACGCGATCTTAGGCCGCGAAGGTCGATGCCACGAAGCGAACCGAGTTGCAGACAGGCCATTTTATTGTGATCTCGATGCCGACAACCGGACTGCCTTAACACTTCAGAGAGACCAACAATGCGCAAGATGCTCCTTGTCGTGACAACAATGCTTTTGGCGGAAAACTCGCATGCCAAGCGCAAACGGACCTCACCGCATATGCGGATGCAAACGGATACATCGACGTCCAAACATTGACCTGCGCCGCGCTTGCAAGCAAGGGGACGCCGATCGGCTCACCACCTGGTATAGCGGCTGGTACAACGGCCTCGCCAAGAAGCATTACTTCAATATAGCGAGATCAAAAGAGCTCGAGCATGAGGTGATCGTCTACTGCAAAGCAAGTCCTCAAATAGCATCATTGAGGCCATTGCCGTCATGCTCAAGCAAGAGCGGCCCTCGGCCGGATTCAAATGACATTGCTCTTGACCGCAATTTTTAAGCTTCACGATGTGGAGCACGTGGTCTTGCGAGAGCCTTCATCCCCAGATTCCGCGTCAGAATTGGCCGGCAGAGAGAATTACCTTTCCGGTCGCCGGAATTGCATAGCCAAACGCACAACGCTCTTCCATGGTCGCCCCGAGTAACGGGACGCCTTGCGACAATTCTGGAAGCGAGACGTCCGAGAACGTTGACGAAGAAGGGGGCGATATGACGAGCAAGACCACGACCGCCGCGCTCGCAGGATTTTTGGGCGTTTCCATCGCGTTCACAGGCATCGCCAGCGCATTTGGGCAGGCAGGTCCATCATCGTCCTCAATCAAAACGATCGGAACCCCCAGCGCGCCTGCCAAACCCGAAATCGTCCCGTCCCTGTTCGTAATGAACTCCCGCGGTGCATCACTGCAGGGAGATAGCTTGGTTCTGACTGGCGTCACGCCGAGCTCGATTATCTTCGCCGATCGCCCGATACGAGCTGCCGGTCACCAGGCCACCGCCGACGTGATTGCAGAATGGGGCGCAGGAGAGGACAGCTTCGCCAAGAACCCGCCCAATGCGACAGTGTCCGTTTTAGCGAAGGACGGCTCAGTGAAGGATGCAGTCGTGGTGCTGAAGAACCCGAAGCTCGAGGGTGACAAGCTGACGTTCACCGTGCAGACGCTGGAAGGTGATCTCGCCGGCGCCGACGGAGCGGCAGCGATCTTCATCGATATTATCGGGCGACCGCTGACGCCGCTATCGTTTGCCGGAGTTGCTCGCCGTTCAGCATTCCGCGGCGCAATGTACGCGGGCGCTGCAGGGGCTGCCGCATATGGGGCGGCAGCTTATGCCGCCCCATATTATCGTTCCTATCCGCCCCCTCCGGCCTGCGGCTACTACCCTTACCCGCCTTGCTATTGAAGACGCACCTCCGAGAACAGACCCTCTTGCCTTCGGAGCTCGGCGCCCTTTGCCGCGGGCGCTCAATCCTGACAGCCGCTCGGCTTCCCCGAATGCTCCTCCAGAATTCCGTCGGTAAACTTGGCGGCTTCAACTCATAAGGACCGGCTCATGTGGCGTTTGGCACGTATCGCTCTCCTCGCCACCACGACCGGCGCCGTTAGCGCATCGGCATCTGCTGCCGACCTCCCAGGTCGACTGGAGCCGCTCGCACCGGTCGCCTATGCGCCTGCGTTTTCATGGACAGGCTTCTACGTTGGTGGAGAGCTGGGGTGGATACAAACGAACCCCCAATACACGACCGGCGCACATTTGTTCGGGGCTCCATTCCTGCTCACATCCGGCTCGCGTAAGGATGGCCTGACATATGGAATTCTCACTGGCTATAACTACCAAGCGGGTCAGTTTGTGTTGGGCGTGGAAGGCGATTTTCAGGGATGGACGGTCGGCGTAATACGCTACACTGCCATCACCGGCGATTTCCTCACGGCGCATAGCAAATGGGGCGGCTCGATACGCGGCCGGCTCGGCTACGCTGCCGACCGCGCCCTGCTCTATGTGACGGGTGGAGCGGCGTTCGCATCCATCGAGACCTCGATTCCTTTTACCGGCATTTCGGTCGGCGGCGACGGCACGCGGGTGGGCTGGACGGCCGGCGCCGGAGTGGACTACGCCATCACAAACAACTGGTTCACAGGCCTCGAGTATCGCTACTCACAGTATCAATCCAGATCCTTGGTGTATCCGATACCGGTTCTCAATCTTGGCATCATTGGGCTTAAGCAAGAGCTGAGCAACAACCAGGTCACGGTTCGCCTTGGCTATAAGTTCTGAATCGCCTTCGACCCTTGACTGAGCCCACATCGAGTAATTGCAGCAACGCGGGATTTCGTCATGCTCAAATGTCTGTTCACGCTGTTGCTCGTGGGGCTCGCCGCAGTGGTCGTATCACCTTCGGTTGCCCAGCAGCCGGCTCCCGGAGTTAGCGTGGGTACCCTCACGTGCAAAATGGCGCCTTCCATCGGCTTGATCTTTGGATCACGCCAGCGGATGGCATGCCGCTTCGCACCCAATGGCCCTTATCCGCAAGAAGCATATCTCGGCGTAATGGGCACTATCGGTATCGATATCGGGATCACGGCAGGCGGGGCGATGGCTTGGGGCGTCTTCGCCCCCACGGCAGGTCCACGACGCGGAGCGCTATCCGGCACTTATGTGGGCGCGAGTGGCGCCGTTGGCGTAGGCGTCGGGGTCGGCGCCAATCTGCTGTTCGGCGGAACGGGGCGTTCGATCGCCTTGCAGCCGCTCTCCCTCGAGGGCTCGGTCGGGATCAATTTGTCGCTTGGAGTTTCAAGCCTCACGCTTTCCTTAGCGCAATGAATTACAGACAAGGAGCATCCCTCAGTGTTCATCACGAGCCCGCAGCCATTTCAACGACGGCGCGGTTCGGAGCCAGTCATCAGAGGACGTATCGATGAGAATGACAGTCAGATTAATTATCATCCGTGGGGCTCTCCTGTGCCTGGCCATTTCGTCGGCTGGCAACGCGTCCGCGCAGACCGACGTGGGAAAGGCCCTTTTGGAAAAGCTGACCGCCAGGGTGGCAAAGCTTGAGAGCGCCTGCGCAAGCGATATCAAGAAATACTGCAAATCGGTGACGCCTGGTGAAGGGCGCATGATTTATTGCATGCAAGCCCATGAAGACAAGATCAGCCCCAAATGCGCATTTGAACTCGGGGAAGCCGCGACAAGTGTGCAAACAACGGCAGACGTTCTGAAAGACGCTGTGATTGCGTGCAAAGCCGAGATAACCGGAACGTGTGGAAAAATAGTGCCCGGCCAAGGTCGAATTGCCGCTTGTCTGCTGTCTAATAAATCGACAGCCTCTGCGGGTTGCGTGGAAGCCATTCAGAGGGTCGAGACCATGTCGTCTCAATAGCACATCGTCGATCAAAGCCTTATTGACCTGCCAGGTCGCTATCCCCATCAGCCTGACGGTCTCCCGAAGATCGCTGGCCCAAACAGCGCAGAAGAACTTCCGTGTCCGACAACGAACCGGAAGAAACGACCCGAGCTTTTTTTTGCTCTCGCACCGAACCGTTCGGGCTGTTCAGAATTCCAATGGCGCGAGACGAAACCGACTGTTGACGATTTGACAAGTCAGTATTGGTTTGCTCGGAAGGGAAAACCGTGCCTACCCGGCACACGATCAATACACCTTTCCAAGAACCAGATTCTTAAGGCGCGCCAAGGCCCCGTAACACTCCGCCAATTCCAAAAGCTTCCGTCTTTGCGGTCCATCCTGCATGCTTGCGGCGTCTTGAATCAGGATTTGCGAGAGTTCGTCGCACTCCTCCACAGTCAGATGTTGATCTTCGATCGAGGGTCTGACGTTTATCGATGTGTTCACGCTGGCTACCCTTCTGGCGGTGCTCGCGATCAGGCCATCGAGGGGAAGCTTGCGCTATAACATGCGATAAACTTCGTTCATCTTTCTCGGTGGCGGTTCCCCGTGGAGCTACGTGCATGAGTTCTGAATGCTCGTTGCCGTGACAATGCCGGCTTTGCATATCCTGCGACCACCTATCCGGCCGATTGCCGCACCGCTCGGCGCGCTCACCGGCGCCCGGATGACGATGGACCGGCAGACCTGCGCTGCGCATCGGCTTCCGTCTGGCCGCTGGTGTCGCGCCGGTGTTCCGCTATCCGCTTGATGACGCCGCTCCGGATCAGCCGCCACTGCCAAATTGTGTGATGTTCGGCGCCGGCGGATTGGGATATCGCCTTGTCGTTGCCTTGTAGTCTTCGACAGTTTTGAGCGCCGGCCCCGACACCCAGCCAAACATCGCAGCCACAATGAGGTCCTCGTGAGGATCCATCTCAATGTTGAAAATCTTCGGGTAACCGGCCATTGGAGCACCGGCGGAGAACATTCCCGGCTGCCGCTGCGGGCCGATACCGGTGGGGTGAACGTCGGTAAAGTAAATGCGCCACTGCTTCCAGCGCGTGGCGACGAGCTCTCCTCCGATAAAGCTCAACATGCTTTCGCGACGACCCGTGGCCGCAGCGCCGATCAGGAGATCGAACTGATCGATGCCGTCAATCGCTCGGTCCGCTGGCATCGTGCCTCCCACGATATGTGAGAACGTCGGCAGGAAGTCCATGATGGAGAACATGGCGTATGTAGTCGTTCCCGGCCTGACCCTGCCAGGCCAGCGGATGATCGCCGCTGTCCGTATCGCTCCTTCGGTCACTTCGCCCAATTCACCGCGGAACGGCCCGGAACTGCCCATGTCGGGCGTCCCCTGATTGCCGTGTTCGCGCGCGGTTTGTCCTTGCGGGCCATTGTCGGAAGCAAAGACGACAATCGTGTTGTCCTCGAGTCCAAGTTCCTTGAGCGTGTCGAGAATCTCGCCGACGTGATAATCGCCTTCCATCAGCTTGTCGCCATAGTTACCAATCCGCGATTTGCCCTTGAATTGCTGAGAAGGCAGGTTCGGAAAGTGCCCCATGGAAAAGGGAAGGTAGAGGAAGAAGGGCATCGCGGCGGCTTTTTGACGCCGCATGAAATCGACTGATTTGTCCACCAGCTCATTGTCGATGTTGGCGCGCACCTCTTCGGTGAATGGCTTGACGGTCTGCAAGGGCCCCTTAGCCTTCCCCTCGACGATATGGGGCCCTGCTCTCAGCAACGCATCATAAGGCTCGTCGATCGAATGCGTGAGAGCGATCGTTGCGGGGTATGTTGCTGCATCCCAGCTGATGTCAGGCGGAATACCGTAGAACTCGTCGAATCCGTGCGCCGTCGGCAGGCTTTGGGGGGCGCTTCCGAGATGCCATTTCCCAAAGATCGCGGTGGCATAACCCACGTTCTTGAACAATTCCCCCATCGTGAAGGCGTTTGCAGGAAGTGTATAGGGGCTGCCTTCAATGGCGATCAGCGAAAGCCCACTGCGAATCGAGTACTGGCCCGTCATAAGTGCCGCACGGGAGGGCGTGCAGGCCGGTTCGACCAAAAACTGCGTGAGACGGAGTCCCTCTTGGGCAAGCGCATCGAGGCGCGGCGTCGGAGCTCCGCGCAGCTGGCCTCCGCCGTACGATCCGAGGTCGCCGTAGCCGACATTGTCAGCCAGGATAAAGACTACGTTGGGCTTGTTGCGCTGCTGCGCAAACGCGGTCGTCGACCCCATTAAGGCTAGTAGCGCCACACAGGACGTAAAGCGCAATCCAGCAGAGATCTTCATGGGAGCACCTTTCTGAGCCCGGACAATTGATCCTGTTTCCGCGTGAGAACTGAGCAGTGCACTAGGACCAGCGGTGCCGAAAGGCACTCGGGGCGATCAGTGCCATATCGTCTGTTGCGGTATACTCAAAACGCCGTGCTATCGCGCGAACCGGCTTCACCCAGCAGTACATCGGCTTGAAAGCGATTCGCCACGGCCGATGCCCTCGAATGCGTCCGCCGAACATGCTGCCCGCAAGCAGCGTTGATGCGAAAGTTGTTCGGCTGCTTGCGTACATCTGAAACCTCTCGCACTACGACGAAACGACCTTACGAACGTTCGTTTGCGCGTCTATGCGATTTCGGCACGCGCCGGTCCATGCTCCGAACAAGTAAGCCCGGAGCTACGAGCGTCTGCTTGCCACAAAGTCTAATCAAGCAAGCACGCTCTTATCCGCCGGGAGGCGGATGAGCCGCTTAGAAATTCTTCCGGCCCCCGTTCATGCTTCAGATCCTATCGCGCCGGCATATCGCCCATCCTGGAAACGCATCCTGTGCAGGGCACACCCGCCGCCCTCAACCTCCGCATACATCCCAGGAGCGCACTGGGTGATTGAACTTCTAGGCTTGGGCTGGTCCAAGGACCACACTCGCCCGCACTAAGCTGGGTCATGCGGATTCCGCTGGTTCTTTGCATCACGTTTATCTCCATACGATTTGGGCGGAGACACGACAGGACATCGACGCCGATTTGCGACCACAGCAAGCAATTCGATGACGTGAGTTCGGTGCGCGCACGCTTCCGGCGGGTTTCCGTGTAGCGACTATGTCCTACCGTTGCTCTAATTCGCGGCGAATGTACCTGTCTCTCACGAACAAGCGAGTAAAACTGCCCCGTGCTGGCTTTTCAGCAGCGGCCGATGTCGAGACTGCCGCCGATCTCAACGCGCTGTCGACGGTGCGCTATACTCGTCAACCCGAACTCAAAGAAGTCTACTTGGCCCATTGGTTCATTTGCAGGCACGTTTGCAAGCTGACGTAACTGGGAGTGCCCCCGATCGACTCCTGGGGAATGCATTCCGCTTTGCTCGAGGCCGGGAACGTCGACCATCGCTGGGCTAACTGCTTTCGCGCTCCCTGTTCATCCCTGATGCACGCCCGGAGCGATTGGGTATCGGACAGTCCGGATGTCGCAGCCAAATCGAGCTTGCAGCTTCTTGCCATGTCAAACGCCGGCACACCGTCCGCTACCGCCACAACCAGTTGTGTGCTCAGAGCGATCATAGCCACTGAAAACGGCATTTTGTATTCTCCTAGAAGTAGCGCTTTTTTGCCGAAGAGCTGCCCTCAACGAAGGCGCCAGCGGCAGTCTCGATCGCTAACAAAAGCTCATGTCAGTGCGCTTTTCTCTTTGTAGCAAGCGCCCCTGCGAAGCGGGTCAGAACACTTCCGGACCGCTACGCCAGTTAGCCACGCTCTGCGTACGACGCCTATGCAACTTCGGCAGACGCAATGACACAGGCTGGATTGACGGGTGGGCTTCTCGGGCGGAAGGCGCCTCCTGAGGTTTTGCCAACTCAGGTAGGCACTATGCCGATTTTCGGCGAACGGCCGATTCTGCATAGCCCCTAGCTGCAGCACCGGCGAACATCCTCCCGGCGGACATTCACTCAAGCACTCGGCCCGCATGATTACGACTCTTGCTGATGGGGAGAGCAAAATGACGCGTCTCGTGCTCGGATTGCTCCGACCTTATCGCGGCTGGCTCGCTATTGTTTTCGCAGCGATGCTGCTCGAGATTGCGGCCAGTCTGGCGGCGCCTTGGCCCCTAAAGCTCGTGCTCGACGACGCACTCGAAAAGCATAGATTGCCCGACTGGCTGGCATGGGCACATGACTATGGCTTCGGACGCCACACGCTCGGTGTGGCCATGTTCGCGGGCGCCGCGACGCTGGTCATCGCAATCATAAGCGCGCTCGCCACATACATCGACAATTACTACACCACCAGCATCGGACAATGGCGTTCGCGTTAACGCATCAAAAATCAATGGTCATCGACGACAAGATCGGTTTTGTAGAGTCCCTGAATTGGGAGCCTCGTGATCTCACGGGAACCAGAGACTATGCGGTCACGACGACCAAGAAGAGCGAAGTTCGGGAAATGGTACGGTGTTTCGACGCTGATTGGACCCGCAAACCATTCAAGCCAGATCCGAAGTCGCACCTAATTTGGTGTCCGAACAACGGGCGCGAGCGTATCGCGAATGTGATCGATAAAGCGAAAAAGACGCTCTGGCTGCAAAATGAACGTTATCAGGACACGGTGATCGTAGAAAGGCTGGTACGTGCTGTGAACCGCGGCGTTCGCGTCAAGATCATGGCTCGAGCTCCACATAAGCTAGGCGGCAAGAAGCTCGCCGAAGGGATCGGCGGCTTGCGCATCATGCACGACGTTGGAGCGAATGTGCATCTGTTGCAGGGGCTTAAGCTTCACGGCAAGATTCTGATTGCGGATGGGAAAGAAGCAATTGTCGGATCAATCAATCTGAGCCCGGGAAGTTTCGACTCGCGACGCGAGCTGGCGATCGCGACCAAATCCAAGCCTGTGATCAAACGGTTGGTCCAGGTCTCGCGGCGCGACTGGAAACATTCGCATAGGCTCGATTTGTCCGATCTCGGAATTTTGGCCGATCTGAAAAAGCACGGCCAGGATGGGGCGGCGTTGGTTCTGGGTCACGGTGATGGCAGCAGCAAGAAATAGCTGGCCGCGCTTTTCCAAAACAGTGCTCGGCGTGCGCTGACTCGGTCTAGCATGCCAAGCGGAACGTCAGGCTCGATACTGCCTTTAGACCATTAGACGTGCCGCCAGATATCAGGCAGCCCACACTTCGTCGGTGGCGCAGCGTCACCCGGTCGGCCTGCACGCTTGCTCCGGGCGCAGTTATCACGATCAGCGACGCCGCAACTTGTGGCTCGGCCTTCGCGAGTCACTTTCAACGTTTCTGTGTAGCGTCACGGAGGTGCAAAAGCCGGAAATGGCCGGATTTGCATACTGTCTTGCTACGCATCGGTCCACACTCGACGTGGCAAATCGGCCATCACTGCGGTGTATTGGACCATCTGTACTAAAAGCGGCCCCCTGCTCGTTGAGATCGGGCCATTCGGCAAGCCCGCGATCAGCAATGGCTTACATCTTCCAGTCACGACGATCTTCGAATTTTAGGGATGCTAGAATGCAAGCAACTCAATTTGCGGTTAGCCTGGCCATGCTGATGACGATGATCGGGCCAAGCTATGCCGCAGGCCAGCAATTCTTATGCAAAGGTCAAATCGTTCAACAGATGCTGGATCCGGCCATTCAACCAAAACCAGTCGACCTGAACGTCACGCTGGATGGCAGGGACGGGATGTCGCTGATCACGGCAAATAATAAACTCCCTCTCCGTGTTACCAGTAATAACAAGATCCAGCTCAAGTTTGTGACAAAGGAATTCGTTGGAGAAGACTTCCATTATACGGGCGACCTGTTTCTCATCTACAACTCAGGGCCTCTCGCTCGGCTTAGTTGCACACCCTCCTGATTCCCAATGAATTCTTCCCGTGAGACGTTTGAGGGATCTGGGCGCCGCGCACGCCAATTAGTCCAGATGCTAACGCCGGCCGCCCATGAGGCGCAGCATCATCATGAACAGATTGATGAAGTTTAGATAAAGCGACAGTGCGCCGATCACCGCCTTGCGGCCTGTCGAAGTTCTGTCATCGCCACCTTCGTACATCTCCTTGATCCGTTGGGTATCGTACGCTGTGAGACCTGCGAACACGCCGACACCGATCACGGAGATCATCCAATCCAGCCCGCTAGATCTCAGAAACAAATTCACCAGGCTGGCAACAATGATGCCGATCAAGCCCATGAAAAGAAAGATGCCGGCACCCGACAAGTTGCGCCGGGTCGTGTAACCCCACATGCTAAGCGCACCAAAGGCGGCGGCCGAGACAAAGAACACCCGTGTGATCGAAGACTCCGTGTAGATGTGAAAGATGGTCGACAGGGAGATTCCGACAAGCGCCGCATAGAGGAAAAACAATCCTCTCGCGGTTTCCACCGACATCGTGTTGATTCGTGCACTGATGAAGAACACCAGCGCCAGGGGAGCCAGCATCAGCACCCACATCAGCGGACTTTGAAGTAATTCCGGCCCGCTGAACTGATAGGTCAGCAGCGCCATGACGCCCGTTAAAGCAACCCCGGCAGCCATATAGTTGTAGACCCGCAACATGAAAGCGCGGAGGCCGATGTCAATCGCTGTAGCGTTCGGAGAAAGGGGGGCAGCGGGTGCATTTCCGTCGTAATTCGACATAGGTCGCGTCCTTGTTGATCCTCGCGCGAGAAATTCGGCGGCTGCTTATGACGGAGTCTTCGTAAATCTCGCGCTAGACCGGAGCACTTCGTCCTGAATGCGTGCAATCATGCCGCGGCCTGTTGACTGATCAAATTAGCGCGGGGGGCTGCGCGTTACTATGCGAGTTCGGCAAACCAAACGATTGCGCGCGCAAAGGCGACGGCCGTTAGAAGCCAATTTTGCATTCGGAATAGTTGCTGAACGGGGCACAGGCGGTTCAAAATCCGCGTAAAGATGACGCGACTGAATAGGCCTCGCGCGCCCTTTGTCTGATCGTTAGCTGTTGGAGCGAACCTTCAGGGGCGCACCACCTTGTAATTGGTAAGGCTTCTAGATTGGTGGCAACTCGGCTGGGCATGGGCAAACGGCAGCCTGAGTATTCCCGGCAATAACCTGTACAGTGGGCACACCGTATTGGGAAACTGATCGACAGCGCACCGCCTGCGGCCCGACGGCTCTTCCAAATCCATCGGTAGAGCCTTTGACGAACTTACGACACTAGCTTCAAGGGACGGCTTACCTTTTCCTGCCAAGAGTCTGGTGTTTTGCGAAGGGTTGCAATTGGTGATTCGTCAAACATCTGCCGATAAGCTACAGCGAACCGCCCCAATTCACAAAACCCGTGCGCGGTCGCCACTTGGGTAACGGTCTTTGCATCAGGAGCGGCTTGCCGCAAGGCATGGCGGACGAGATGCATTCTCCGCAACGTCAGATATCGAATGGGTCCCATCCCGAGATGCTCCTCGCATGCGGCGCGAAGCGTTCGCTCTGCCACCCCAATGGCTGCGCAAACTTCGCTCAAATGCAACGGAGTATTTGGATTCGCTTCCAAATACTCTTCGAAACGTCCGAGGATGATTCCGTGGCGCAGCAAACCTGTTCCAATGTTGGAGGCCTCACAATCAGCTAAACAGTTTATCAGCGCGTGCAGCAGATGCTGCTCAATCGCGTGAGCCACTTCCGGCTGTGTGAAGAGGTCGGGTGCGCTCTTCGCCAACCCTCCGGCTATCGCATGAAGGTTCAGGAATCGGCTCATTAATCCAGAATTCGGCCGTATGAACCGCGCGCCCTTGTGCGGATTGAATTCGGATCCGACCAATGCCCTCCAGGTCGTAGCCAGCGCCTCTGGTCTTAGGGAGACCCCCCCAAACCTATAATCCCCGGAGGTTTTGACATGTTGCACGTCATAATCGTGGACACACATTTCCCCCAGCGATAATAGTCGTCCCCGGCTGTGCACCTCGGGCTGTTCGTTTGTCAGAAAAGTATAAACCTGACGGCCTGGGCTAATCGTACCCCTGTGCACGCGTGGCAAGCACTCCGCAAAGCGCTGCATCCACAGTTCATTCAATGTAACTTGAGTCAACTCAGCCCGAAAATCCCCTTTGGTCGTCGGGAAAATCTGTATCTCCGCGGAACGTACGCTCGTCGCGTATTGAGCCGGATCGTTGAATACAAGGACTTTGCTCCAGGGCATTTCGACCCCCACAAACGCCACACGCGAAGGCTGTAGAGCAGACGATATTCGTGAATGACCGGCAGAAAGTCTATGCAAATTCGGCAGAATCGGGAATTTGGAGCAAAACGCCGCAGTCGCATAGTCCATGTGACTCAACCGTGACATAAAGCATCAAATCGGAACGGAAATGTCCAGGAAAAGCGCCATCGGAATCAACGAAATTGACCGCGAGTCTATGATGCACCAGCAAGAGCAATGCTTTAGCGCTGAGCCGTGCGACGAATTGGCGCAAGCTCTCCTTCAGGAAGCTGCAGGCATGCCATGCGGACATCGGAATGAGCGCCTGAAAGCTTACGGGACCCTTGGCCAGATGAAGCGAATGTTCCTCCGCGGCCCAAACTAGCTTACTCAGCATGTAAAGCGGCATAGCACCCGATGGATCGCATCGCTTCTTCCGTTCTCAAACAGCGCCTGACTTCTTGTTTCTATCCACCGGCTTAGATGTTTGCAGGGTTGTCCCGGTTTTGCAGGAGCGGCAGATGCTTGCTAACGCTCTTCCGACGTCGTCCATTTCGTGCGATCGACTATGGCGTGGGCACGCAGCGATCATAAGGCGGGTAGTAGTAATAGCCGTATCCACAGGTCACCGGCGCAGCAGCGCCATAATAACCGTGACCGTAGTAACCTGGCCTGTAGTACGCACCTGCGGCGGCACCGAGTGCAGCGGCACCGACTGCAGCAGCGCCGATGCCTACGGCGGGGCGGTAAATACCTCCTCGGTAAACGCCGCCTCGGTAGACGCCACCCCGGTAGACGCCGCCCCGGACCCCAACGGCGCGCACGCCGCCTGCGCGAAATCCGCCTGCGTGAAAACCACCAGCTCGAAAACCGCCGGCGTGAAAACCACCACCGCGAAATGCCGATGCTTCGCCTGAAACGGCCAACAAAACGCCTGTGCCGACAATGGCAGATGCGGCGAGTGCTCCAACGGTTCGAGCCGACATTTTGCTCCTCCTCACGCTGATGAGATCCGGCCGCGGGCGCCTAAATCGGCCCTCCTCGAGCCAACCGTACACCGTGACTGAACGGCGCCTATGCAGAAACGGCGCTATATGATTTCGACGCGAAGGGCTTCTGACTGGACTGGAGCGACGCCCTAAGCCGGCGCCGCCGACTTTCTCTGCCGTTTTTGCATAGTCAACGTCTTTCGCCAGCCTTTAACGTGTCCGCACGTTTTGCGTGTATGCAAAGATACCTTGCCGAACTCTCGCAGAAGGCGAAGTGCCCTCTCGGCGACAAGTAAGTTTTCGGATGCGGCATCAAATACTTCGCAGGGAGCACAAATTAGATCTCCGGACGTATTTAGCAATGGAAAGTGTTGAGCAGCCTATGGCCTGGAGTCGTGTTTTCAATTTTGACGATCCATTCCCTTTCCAGCAGTCTATCCGAGGGTCGGACAACAAGCTGCTGCTAACAAGAAAGGGGGACTTCCGCGCCGAACTGACCCAGGTGACATTCAATCGGCTAATGATGCAGCGCTTCGACGTTACGCTGCCGCAAGTCTACACGAGCCAGATCACCTCTGGTCGAAGGGTTATTGCCTTTCTTACCGGCGAGCAGCCGACGTTTCTCCATCGCGGCAGAGATCTTTCGCTCAACGAAATCGTCGTCTGCAATTACGACGTAGTGCATCACAGAACCGAAGGGGACTGCCGCTTTGGAGCGATGTCACTGGCCCCTGGCGATTTCGATGCCGCGTGCAGGGCTATCGCGGGTGATGAGTTTTCTGGAGTGGAGTTGGAATATTTGGTCCGGCCAAGTTCGGTTCTTATGCGGCAATTGCAACAACAGCACGAATTAATTGGTAAGATAGCCATCGCGACACCAAACCTTCTCGAACTCCCAGAGGTGGCCCGGGCCTTAGAGCACAACATAACGTACACTATGATCAAGTGCCTCACTGAGGGCTTAACGTCGAAAGTAGAAGGCGCCAACCATCGCCACGGGCGGATAGTTGCACGGTTCGAGGAATTCCTCGAAGCAAATCCCGTGCAGCCGTTGTATTTAGCTGATATCTGCACCGCGATCGGCGTGGCCGAGCGAACACTTCGAGTGGCCTGCGAAGAACATCTGGGGATGGGACCCATCCGCTATTTGACTCTGCGAAGATTGCATCTGGTTCGTCGCGCGCTGCTCAGGGCTGATCCTTCATGCTCGACAGTCACAAAGATTGCCACCGACCATGGCTTCTGGGAACTGGGGCGATTTGCGGCGGCTTACCGAACGATGTTCGGAGAACCGCCCTCGATCACGTTGCGCCGGTTCGCCGACGACAACTATGTCTTTGATCGTCCGACCTCTCCCGCAACCGTGTCGTTTAGCGACTGACGTCAGTTTAAGGAGTGCGCTGCTCCGCGGCGATAGCGGATAAGCTCATTCGATTCCGACGATTAAGCGCGAACAAGACCTTTTCACCAGTCTTTGAATGTGGGCTCGGCGCACCCCCCGCAAACCCAAGGAAAACTCCAGTCGGCTGTCAGTCTCGCGCTTGCGGGAATGTATCGGCTCCAAACCGACGGTTTGATTGGTGAGATCGATCGCCAAACTACGTCGAACGTTCCTGCGGAATTTATCTTACCAACCATGGCAGGCTTGGACAGATGGTGATTGGTGTTCATCACAACCTCAAAGCCGCTCGGCGCCTTCACTCGCTGACCGTACATCGCTTGACGGACGGCGTTCACATCAACAGTGCCGGCTTGGCTGACCGCCTGGGCCCACATTCGAAAACCGACGAAAGTGGCTTCCATCGGGTCATTTGTCATGCCGTCACGCTGCCCGTTGAAGTCGGTCCACATTTTGACAAAAGCGTCGTTTTCTGACGACTTAACGGACTGAAAATAATTCCATGCCGCCATTTGACCAGCCAGCCTGTCAACGCCAATCTGCTGCAGTTCGCGGTCTCCGATCGAGAGCGCCATAACAGGGAGGGTTTTAGCGCTGACCTGTTGAGCGATCAGCTCACGGTAAAAATAGGTGTTGGCGTCTCCATTAATGGTCGAGATGACAGCCGTCCGTTTCCCTTCCGAACCGAACGCCTTGATCCTTCCGACAATCTCGCGCCACTCTGATTGCCCAAAGGGCGTGTAGATCGTCGTGATATCCTCCGGAGCTACGCCTTCGCTGTACAGATAGGCGGTTAGGATCTTGTTGGTGGTGTGCGGATAGACATAGTCGGTGCCGAGCAATACCCACCTGCGAACTTGGCCGCCCTCCTTGCTCATTAGATATCGAACGGCCGGAATTGCCTGCTGGCTCGGCGCGGCGCCACTGTAGAAGATGTTACGCGAACTCTCCTCGCCCTCATACTGAACGGGATAGAAGAGCAGGCCATTCAACTGTTCGAAAACGGGGGTTGCCGCTTTTCGGGACACGGAGGTCCAGCAGCCGAATACGACTGCAACCTTCTCCACCGTGAGCAACTCGCGAGCTTTCTCGGCGAAAGCTTCCCAATTGGAAGCAGGGTCCACGACTACCGGCTCCAATCTTTTCCCCAGCAAGCCACCCTTTTTGTTCTGGTCCGCAATCATCATGAGAGCCGTGTCCTTGAGAACGGACTCGCTGATCGCCATGGTTCCGGACAACGAATGCAGAATGCCCACCTTGATGGTCTCTTCGGAAGCATGACCCAACGGACCAGAAAGAGCGAGCATCGCCCACAGCAAGCCGCGCCAAGTCGAAGCGAATTTCATGCGGCCCCTCCGTCGAGCCCGTAGATGCGCGTCTCAATGGACATCCCCTTCGCCATGACCGCATCGAAGGCCCTGAATTTAAATTGATCGCGAACGCGCGAGTAGACGGCTTCGCTCACTAGGATTGTCGTACCGACCTGCTTGTTCAGTCCTTCGAGCCGAGCAGCAAGGTTCACCGTGTTGCCAAGAGCTGTGTAGTTCATTCGCTCAGTTGATCCGACATTTCCAACGACGGCCTCTCCAACATGAATACCGAACCGCGTGATGAAGGGCTTCCACCCTTCCGCCGCGAACTCAGCGTTGAGCCGTTCACCGGCGGCTCTGGCTGCCAGTGCCGCACGGCAGGCACGCGCGACATGATCTGCTTGTGGCGCGGGCGCATTCCAGAATACCATCACCGCGTCACCGATAAACTTGTCGATTGTGCCGCCTTCCGCGAGGAAGGCTTGGCTTAGGGCCGAGAAGTAGCGCGAGGTCTGTTGCATCAACAAGTCGGGGTCGACCGATTCCGCGATCGTCGTGAAGCCCTGAACATCCGTAAAGATCAACGTGATCTCCTGTTTGATCCCTCCGAGCCTAGTGGAGATGGAGTTGTCCAGCACGCCGCGCACGATCTCTTTTGGAACGAAATGCGCAAACGACCATATCGCACGCTGCGCCAAATTCACGGTACTGCCTAGATCGTGTATCTCTGCAATGTAGGATGTTACTGGCACTGGATCAGGCTGAGCCAGATTCTGAAGTTTTCCGGCCTGCGCAGCAATAGCGTTTAAGGAACGCGCCATGCGATTGCCGAAAATCCAGACCATCGGGATGAAGGCCGCGCCAACGACCATCGCCAAGATCAAGCCCGTGAACTGTACTTTCCTGACATTCTGGACAAAATCATCCTGCGCCGCCACCAGCAATATGCTGGCGCTGTAGCCATCGCTCAAGGTGAAACTCGTCAATCTAAAAAGATAACCGTGGCCCCGGTTATCTTCGACCGAACCTTCGTCCACGCCAAGATTGCGTGACATCCGCAGCACAGAGGCAATGAGTCCATCTTTGATTTCGCCGATGTTGGGTAGCTGCGATCGCGCGGGATCGATCATCGCATTTTCGAGTAACTCCACAAAGTCAGGATGGGCGATCAGGGAGCCAGCTTGGTCGAAGATCGTTGCGGTGCCGTTTGGTCCTGGCCGCTGAGCCTGGACGAAAGCGCTGAAGCTATCGAGCTTAAGGTCGGCCGCGAGCACGCCGGTCACCTTGCCCTGCAAGGGCGCAGCCACGGTAATTACTGGTGCGCCAAGATTGAAGGAAAGATACGGCTCGGTGACAAAGGTCCGGCCCGTTTTCATGGTCTGGGTGTACCAAGGCCGCGTCCGAGCATCGTAGCCGTATTTCCAGAAATCGATTTCGTCGACGTCGCTGCCCTGCCGATCTTGGAACACCCGGCGCATCGGCAGCTCGCCCGCCGCCGTGGGCCGTACGAGATTAATCACGATGTCAGCATTGGCCGGCGCTCGCAGCTTTGCGCGCTGGTCCTCAGTGAGGTCGCTGGTGCGCCGCACTTGTAACCAGGCGCCATTCGCAAAGCCGACGTAGATACTGTCCATCTGCGGCATTTCGTGCAGAGCGGCCTTGAACAGGGGGATCGCCCTGCCCGTTTCAGATCGGTCATCCGAATCCGCTACGCTCGAACTAGTAGCAAGCACGTTCACAATTGAAGAGATGGAGCTCAACTCACTATGCAAGCGGCCCAAAGACTTGGCGCTTGCTGCGTCCATATAGGCTAAAGCCGCTTCGTGCGTTGCCAAGCGCAGAGATCGAGCCTGAATTGCGATCAATAAACCTGCAAGCGCAACCACAAAGGTAGCCACAGCAAGCGTTATCGACGTCCGGAACGTGAACATGCAGGCGCACCGCTACTTTGAGACTAGACTAGGGGAGCTTGCCTCTCGCCACTATGCTAGTTCGGCAACAACGTTGGCTTGATCTAAACACTTTCGGCTTTGCAGTTCCGCGCGCCCCGGGCGTCTGTTCGACCTAAGGCGACGGCCGTGATCGCCGACGAGACGAGTGCACGAGCAGGATAAGAGGTGCGCTCTTATGTGATTGTCCCCCACTGGTGTCGTTCCCCCGGCATGCGGAGAGAACTAGTGCCCCACAAAGCAGACCCGATTTCTGCAGCGCAGATTGGCCGAAGTAGCATAGTCAGGCCCGCACCTGTTGATACCCTCTTCACGTGGCGATTTCGGGCCACGTTGCAATCACTAGGAGCAAGCGATGATGACTCTAAGGGTTCTGGGCGCGACCGTGATTGTGGCATCAGCCCTGTCCGGCTCTGCTGCATCGGCACAATCGGCCCTCTCTAATCCAGACATGTGCCAAGCTGAATTCGCAAGCTGCACGGGACTCGGGACCGGGGCGACCCCTACCACCGGCTATCGATACCGGCAATCAACGCGGCGCGCCAATAGCCAGCCCGTCGCTGCGGCAGCAGGTGCTACGGTCGGCGGATGGGGCAACTCTTACGCCAACGCCGGCGAGATGGGCTGGCACGGCAACTGGAACACCTATGCCACTCGCAATGGCATCGTTTGCCGCCCCGGCACCTATTTCAAGGGTCCTGACGGCCTTCGACATGTCTGCCAATAGGTCATCCACTGTGACCAGAAGCAGGCGGTCCCTCAGGACCGCCTACTCCCTGCCCTGTAGTCGCGTTCGTCCTGAACAAGGAAATCGCACAATTGCAACCGCTTTTGTAGCGGCTGACGACCGCGTCCGAAGTTGCGAGGTGAGGACGCGAGGACGTCTCTGGGTAAGCAGACGCACTGGTTGCAATAGTTAAGCGGCTCAATTGACCTCAGGCCGCCGGTATCCGCCGCGCGGTGTTGTCAACAAGATAGCGCCGCCCGGCGTCTCAATTTCTGACGAAGTATAGCGGCGTTCTAATCGTCAACTGATAGGCCGGCTTTGGTGTCCATGCAATCTGGGCTGTGATGCCAAACAGGCGATTATCGTTATCGTCCATCCGGTCGAGGTCGAACCGTACAATTGGCTGAGTAAAGGATGGCACTGTCGCCAGGTTCAGCAGTTGCGCTCCGCCGAATGATTGAACGCCCGCGCGGCCCGTGAATTTCCAGTTGTTGGGCCACTGATAGTAGCCGCCGAGATAGCCAATGGTATTCGGGTTGATTGTTGCGGAAGAAGAGTCAACATTGATCCTCGTGTATTGGACGCCGGTCAGAAAGCCTTTGGTCTCGTCTTCGTTCAGCGCATAGTCGAACTCCACAATGTTGTTGAAGGACGTCGTCGCAAGCGCAGAATCCGGCACCGATCTCGTGATGGTGGTCTGCAGTGTAATCGTTGGTATGGATCCGCCATTCTGCTGATAAAGGTCAGCCTGGAAGCCCACGTTCCAGCTCGAGATCGCAAGGGACGACCAGTCAGACGTCCCACTTTGCAAAGCGCTCGCCGTGAACCCGCCATACAACGAAACGGCGTCGCTAACATCGACCGTCAGCGGAACGTCAAGTGCAACGCTTTGGGTTGAAGGCGACGATGGTGCCGGAAAGCTCGAAAGTCGCGGTAAACTCGACGGATCCGAGAGTGCTCGAAGCGCCGCGATGGCCGTTGACAGCGAAGGACTGCTGAAGCCGACCGAAAGTGTATTGGCGGGCACCGAGGCGTAGTTCGTTCTCAGGTCAAAATAAAGATTAGGCCACGAAGTCGGTCCGGATCCACCATTGCTGTCGCTAGGATCCTGAGCCAGGGCGGGACCGGATAGACATACCAGAGCCGGCAAGAGCATCAGACAACAGTACGATCGAACCACATCGGCAAAACGTCGCTCTTGCGCCGTCCCTTTGGCGCGAGCTCGGAAAATGAACATCGTCATCCCAACCGGCCGCTTTGATCGCTACGGCAGTATGGAGCGGACGTAATAGCTTGTCCAATGTGGCTCTAATGTCTGATTCCAGCCCATCGCTGCCGTTGATGCGACCCCGCTGAATGTCGGTTGATAGGGACGGACCGGAAGCTTGCGGGGGTGGGCAAACTGGCGCTCCTGAGCCAGACGTCGGGTAGCCCGTTCTTACCTTTGTCTACCAAGGTCGCCGGCCGGTCTAGGGATGACGCTTACACCTTCGTGTCGTCGCAGTTTCGATGGCGACCAGCAGGGATCCAGGTTGCAGCGGCTTGGTAAGGAAAGCCGCGCACCCGGCGGCTTCGCAGCGTTCGCGAGCGCTGGCCTCGTTGTGAGCCGTGATGACGATGGTCGGAATCCAGATCCCTGAGCGAGTGAGTTGGTGCTGAAGCTCAAGGCCGCTCATTTCGGGCATCTGCAGGTCGACAATCAGGCACACTGGTATTCCGAGCGGCAGGCTGGCCAGAAAGTCCCGAGCGGAGGCGTATGTCCTAGCCTTGAGCGCGCGAGCCCTTAACAAGCGCTCGAGAGCCCTCAGCACGAAGGGGTCGTCATCCACAATCGCGATGCAGCCCGAGTTGTCTCCCATAGCGACACTATCGGCGTCAAGGTTGTGGGCTGTCGAGTTGGCCCTTGGACCAACATCACTTTGGTACCACTCGGCACTAGATCCGCGCTTTTTCTGTCAACCTTACGAGGTCCGCTACCGAGCGTACCCCGAGTTTCATCATCACCCGCCCGCGGTGCACCTTGATCGTCTTCTCCGCAGTACCGAGGTCCCCCGCGATCTGCTTGTTGAGGCGGCCGGCGACTACCTCGGTCAGAACTTCGCGCTCCCGCGGTGTCAGCATCGCGAGGCGTACCTTGATCTCGTCGATCTCAGCAATAGCGACACGGGTCGTCGCATCCTGTTTTTCGGCTCGTGCGATCGCAGTCAACAATTCTGTTTCCTTAACCGGCTTGGTCAGGAAGTCGATCGCACCCGCACGCATCGCGCGGACGCTGGTCGGTATGTCGCCCTTGCCAGTTAGGAAGATGATTGGCCTTTGCGAACCTGCTGCAGTCAAGGTCTGCTGCAACTCTAGCCCACTTAACCCCGGCATCGACACATCAAGGATCGCACAGCCGGGTACCGACCCATCGTGTTCGGCCAGAAACATCGGCGCAGACGTGAATGCCTTAAGGCTGAAGTTTCGCGCCCGTAACAGCCGCGACAACGCATTCAGCACCCTCGTGTCATCATCAACAAGAAAAATCGTGAACGCCGGATATTTCATTCAAGCCTCCGCAAGGACTTCTTGCGTTGGGAGCAATATGGTGGCGACGACGCCACCAGTACTGTCATTGGCCACGACAATCTTTCCTCCATGCGCTTCAATGATGCTGGAGCAGATCGTCAATCCAAGTCCAAGGCCATGGTTTTTTGTGGTGAAGAACGGCTCGAACAATCGGCCTGCCTGGGCAACCTCAATCCCTGGCCCCCGATCTCTGACAAAAACCTCAATGCATCCCTGCGTTGCCCGGCTGGATACCGTGATCATCCGCGTCCCCTCGGTTGAAGCCATCGCGTCCATTGCGTTCACGAGAAGGTTTAAGAGAACCTGCTGCAATTGGATGGCATCGCCTAAGAGATGAGGCAAAGCGGCCGCAAGATCCATGTTGACCACAATGCGGCGATCGATCATTTCGCTCCGAAGCAACGCGACCGTCTGATCGATCAATGCGTTCATACTGACAGATTCCAGTTCCGCCTGGCCCTTTTTCAGCAGGTTTCGCAGCCGATGAATGACTTCGCCCGCCCGGTTGACATCTTGCACAATATCCTGCAGCGCGTCTCCAACCTCCGCGACGTTGGGGGGATCGTCAGCCAGCAGATAGAGCGCCGCCTGCGCGTTCGATAAGATCGCCGTGAGTGGCTGGTTGACTTCGTGCGCGATCGCGCCGGAGAGCTCACCCAGAACGGAAACCCTCATCAAGTGCGTGACTTCCTGTCGTTGCAACTCCGCTTCGGCCTCGACGGCCTTCTGTTCGGTGACATCAACGAAGATTCCGCTAAATCGGTTCGGAGCTCCATGATCGTCTGGGCGCACACGCGTCCGGATGCTGATCCACCGGACCCGCCCTTCTGATATAACACGAACTCGCGTTACGGCAGGTTCCCCGGGATTCCTAATTTGGCGGATCGCGGCGAGTGCGACATCGCGGTCGTTAGGGTGTACGACCTCCAAAAACGCATCGCGAGTAAGCGGCAGGTCACCCACGAGTCCGAACATTGCTCGGCAATGCTCAGTCGTCCACATTTCGTTGGTACTTCCATCAAACTGCCATAGGCCCACATTTACCGAAGCCGCGGTGAAGCTCATTCGCTCCTCGCTTTCCTTGAGCGAGATTTCAGCTTGATGGCGCCGGCGTCGTTGGAACAGCAATGCGACGACGAAGGATGCCTGCAATCCGACAATCAAGATCGTGCTCAGTACGAGGTAGCGATGCTCACTCCAGAGAGTCGGCTCCTTGAAGAGCACAATGCTGCCGAGCGGAAGGTCACTTTCTTTGAGGCCCCACTTCTTCATAGCCCGCGCGTCAGTACGGAAGGCGGGCTTGGGATTGGATTTTGGAGGTACCTTTGTCACCTCGGTACCCGAAAGTATATCAAGCGCCATGTCAGCGGCAGTTATGCCCAGAGATTCGAATGTGTCTGTGTACCCTCCAACGATCCCGGCGCCGATATAGGTATCGAAGATCCCGTAGACCGGAGCGGCGGAAGCTTTCGCCACAGCGGCGGCCACGTCTCTTGGGATGAGGCGTTTGCCTTCGCGATCTGCAAAAAAGGTAAGAATCATGACAATGCTGTCTCTTGGCAGCTGCGAAACATCGCGGAGCAATTCCGCGTATGTGAGGTTGGACCAGTAGAGCACCTCAGGCCCGGCATTTTGGCTTTCGATCGCCGTGCGTGCGATTTCACGCCAGCGGAGATCAACGGCATCGGTCCCGCTAATCACCACTAAGCGACGTGCCTGGGGCTGAAGCCTTTCTGCAAGCTCAAGTGTCTTTCCGGGGTAGGAGTTATTGATCACGCCGGTGATGTCCGGCGGCAGCTGCAGCGCTTCGTAAGTCGACCGGGTGACATCCGAGAATACGACGGGAACCGCCGGGCCGACCACGTCGCGATACTTCAGGATGAAAGGTATCGCCGAGACGCCGATTACGAACAGAAGGTCAAAATGTACGCCGTCGTATTTTTCGCGAAGGAAATTGGCCATTCGTGAGGCGTGGGCCTCATCCGGACGTCGGGCCAAATCCAAATATTCGGCGTCGATTTCGATCCGCTCGGCAGAACGTTCCAGAAAGCGCTTCCGGACCGCATCCGAAACCATTGCAGTAGCCGGGAACGTATAATTGTATGAGTGAAGAACTAAGACCCGCCGCGATGCATCTTCAGCCTGAGATTGCGCGATGAGAATCCAAGGCGCGAAAAAAATCAGCAAAAATACGCCGCGCCAAAAGCGCGCGTACCTAGCAGCCGGCCAATCACCCCGATCGCAGGCTTTCACGGAGTTCGTCCATTCGAAACTTGGGCGAGAATAGAGCATTCCTTCGGGAACTGATGTGACAATCCTGAATTCTATTGCTTTTAATGCAATTTTCGGTCCGGTGGTCTGTTTTGTGAGGCACTCTTGGGTGGCGCTTGTTAGCGAATATACATCAAAATCGCTGCAGCTTCCAACGAGGGAATGTAGCCTCTAACTGAACGACTACCACGTTACGTTCAGCCGAAACTGTCCTTTGAAATTGTAGACCGGATAGTTCTTGATGATCGGAACGCCGACCTCGAAGGAGGTTGCGACATTGTCGGACAGCTTTTTGCCGACGCGGACATCCAGCGGCAAAAACAGACGGCCAGTCTGCCCGGTGATCGAATCCCCGAAATTGAAGCGGATGTCCTGGCTCGGGTAGAAGGTGACGGACCATCGGTCGGGAAGACCAAGGTTTAACGCTGGACCGAATTGCAGGTTGCTAATGTTCCTTCTGGTCGGATCGCCGGCGACGCTGACGTCGTATCGAAAGATTGGTTCGAAGTAGCTCGACGAACTGATTTCCGGCAACGCGACCCGAAAACCCACGATCGGCATCACGCGCCACTTTCCGGAGCCGAGAGGGTCTTCGCCTGTCGGAACGAACATTCGAGCTCCGAACCCGACCGCCCAGCGCTTGTCCAGATCGTGGATGACGGCCGCCTGAATGTCGGCGTCTCCGATGCCGTACAGATAGTTGCCGGTCGGGTTGCTTGAGTTGATCCTATTCCTGGCGAGCAGCGGCAGATCCGCTCGTGTGACCACGCTCCAGGTGGGCGTCAGATAGAACGCATGGTCGTAGCGGAAGTTGAGCGTCTGCGTCGTCACGTCGCGAGTGCTTCCCGGCGCCATGCGGTATTCGTACTCGAGTTGGAACAGGTTCTCGGGCGGGCGGAAGAAGTCCAGACCGGAGGTGTCCGCGATCGGTGGCGATGACTGCGCGACGGCCCCGACGGGCCACAGCAGGAGCGCAATAGTGGCGGCGCCAGATGCCATGTGTTTTCGACGGCAGAGGTCCGCGGTCGTTCCGTAGCCGGCTCGTTCCGACTTGCCACTCGAGAGCTTCGGTTCGCATTCGCTACCCATCAACTCGCTCACGCGTTTGTCCCTCCGCCTCCGCTGCAGCGACCGCCCGGCTCCCGCCATTCCGGATGATCGCTGGCGTGACTGGGCTCTATAATCCTATCCGCCGAACTCGAGCTTCGGGGTCTTATACTTGCCGTCCACCACTGACTCGCCGGGCATGTAGACGCGAAAGGCGGTCCAGAACGGCGCGGTCGGAATGATCAACTCGTTTGCGTGCTTTCCCTTGCCGAATTCGTTTTCGGGAACGAAGTAGATGTCGAAGGTCTTGCCGTCGGAATTGAGCTTGAGTTCGGTGTTGCCGATGGTCGAGCCCTTGTCGGTCTTGAGATACTGGTCGTCTCCGTAGACGGTGACCGAGTAGAAGCCGAGCTTGGGATCGACTTGATCGGGCAGGTTGTAGGTGGCCTTGTAAGCCTTGCCCATCTGAACGTCGTGCTTGTCCGTCAGGTAGACGGCGTCCTTGTCGGGCAGCAGACCTGTGGCGATAGCGACACCCCGGTTCTTTGCCTCCACCGACACGGGATGATCGAGAGTGCCCATCGTCCCCTTCACGCCCTCGCTCTGGGCTTCGGCGACATACGTCTCGCGGACCTTCTGGAAGGACTTCATGTCCCAATTCGTGACCTTGAAGGCCTTCGGCTTGTACCCATTCAGATATTCAATTTTCAGCCGATCCTGGTACTGGTTGACCTTCTTGACGTCTTCCGGATCCTTGTCGTTGATCTGCATACGCACGTTGGCATAGAAGAAGTCGGTGGATTTGTCGGCGGGTACCACGTAGCGGCCGGGGCCGTAGAAGACCTTGTAGGTCACGTGGTCGTGGTTCATGACGTGCAGCGACATATAACGGCCGTCTTTCTCCGGCAACGTGATGGCCACGTCGCCTCCGCCATCGAGCACGGCGAATGAGTAGACCGTATCGCGGTTCATCAGCGGTGCCGGCTGCTCCGACAGCGCCATCGTCTTCCGATGATGGTGCCAGGCGTTCGTGGCGCCTTGCTCGACCTCCTTTTGCATGGCGAGATCGGTCATGGCACGTGCGAAGTTCTCTTTGGTCACGCCCACGGGACGGTCTTGAGCTACCGCCGCGCCCGTAAGAAGCGCGCACCACAGGCTGAAGGCAGACAGATTAAGTTTCGCTCTCATGTGCTCACCTTTCTAGACAGGTTGGAGTGATAGAATCGAAACGGCGTGCCTGGAGGGCAGGAGACTAGCGTCGCGGCATTCGCACGCGACGGACGCAGTTCTGCACCCCACTTTCGGTTCGCCGAACTTGCCGCCCATCGACACGCCCTCACAAAACGTAGTTCAACCAGGATTTCATTCGCAGCAGGATGCGCCGGATCGCCGCGACCGGCGCCCAATGATCGCTATAGAGCGCGACCTGGGCGGTGGTGCCGGCGGGCAACTGATAGGAGGAAAGATCGTCGACGATGTCGATGTTGACCGATGCCAGTCCTTGGGATTTCGCCCGGTCCTCGGGGTTCAGCAAGGTGCCCGAGGCCTGCAACTGGCCTTGCGATACCGCGTCGATCAGCGCGTTGACCTTGCCGCGGAACACGCGGCCGGGAATCGCGTCGAAGGCGATCTCCGCTTCGGCGCCCGGCCGCAGGCGCTGGACGACCGTCTGCGGAAAGGAAGCCGAGAAGGTTCGGTCGTCGTTGTGGATGAAGACCATGGCGGGCGTCGATGCCGCCATCATGCCAGGACGCAGGAAGAGCTGCGTCACGTATCCGTCGGTCGGAGCGAACACCGTGGTCTGGTCGAGATCATACTGCGCGTCGCGCAGATCGGCCGATAGTCGAGCCACCGTCGTGTTGACGCCGCCGATATCGGAGGTGAAGGCGAGCCGGGCACGCTGCTCGACCGCCTGGGCTTCGGCGACGGTCTGCCTGGCGGCGTCGAGATTGCGCTGCGCGGTGTCGAGCGCCGCCTGCGCGATATCCTTGGCCTGAAAGAGCTGGTTCTGCCTGTCGTAGTTCGCCTGAGCCAGGGAAAGCTGGGCATTCGCCTTTTCGAGGCCGGCCGACGTCTGGTCGAGCGACGCCTTGAGCTGCTTGACGCCCTGCTCCGCCTCCGCCAACGCCGCCTTCTTCTGCTCGACCACGAACTGGTAGGGGGCCGGGTCGATCCTGAACAGCGGATCGCCCTTCTTCAGCGCCACGTTCGGCTTGACCGCGACCTCCACGACCCGCCCCTTGACCTGCGGGATGACGGGCGTGGTGAAGAAATAGAGCCGGGCGTCGGTGGTGAAGGGGTGGTTGTAGTTCATTCCCGCCAGCAGACCGCCGACCATCGCAACGCCTCCGATTCCGGCAGCGGTGATGGTCCACTTGTTGAGCGGGACGCGCAGGACCCTGAAAATCGCGACGCAGATCGCGGCATAGATGAGCAGGAGCAGGACCGCCATGCGTCAACTCGATTGATGAGATTGCTGCTCGAGCGCTGATATGCGCTTCTCAAGCTCCGCCGGTGCTGCGGCGGCGCCCGACAGGCCCCAGCCCCGGTCCGGTCGATAGGCCATCGCCCAGATCCACAGGAACGGCCACAGGGCGCCAAGCGTGAACAGGCTGACCCAGGTCGCTGCGCCGATGGCATCCTGATGTGGGTGATCGCGCCGTTTGGCGATTTCGTAGGGAATGCCCCAGACGGCGACAACCCCGTAGACGACCAGCAGCAACACGAGGATGAGGATGGCCAATGCGACGTAGTCCAGCGTCATGGGTGATGAATCCCTGCGTATCGCCCGCCGACGATGCTCCGATTGCTACTGGCAATAGTCCCAGAAGCCCTGTGTTCGGGACGGGTCGGTGTAGTACCAGCACATCCCTGGCGCGGGCGCCGCCCCCGCCCAGGCGGCGGCGGTCGCTGCGCTCACGAATCCGATCGCCGCGCCGGCGGCGATCGCGCCGCCTCTCGGCCAGTGGTAATAGCCGGGCCGCGCCCAGCCGCCGCGTCCTCGCGCGACCGTGGTGCTGCGAACTGCGACATTGCCCCGCGGTCCCCGGACAGCGGTTCGCCCGTGATAGGCTCCGCCGCGAGGCCCGACGGCGGCGCCGCCGCGATGGACCACCGCCCCGCCTCGAGGCCCGACCGCTGCCCGGCCGCGGTGACCTGCAGCGCGGACTTCGATGAGATTGGGCGATCCTGCGGCGTGTTGCCCGATCGCAAACTGGCTTAGTGGTGCCACCGGTACGGCGCCTGACGGCCTCGTAGTGATAAACATGACTGCGAGGATCGAAGTCGTCAGCCTGGCTATTCGTCGACCGTAGCTCATGTTGAACTCCTCGTTCGATCTCTTGCGTATGCTTTCGGCTCCATCGCCTCCGCACCGCGCAGATGCGGAGCGCGATGTTACACTGCGGGCTAGGGCGTCACGATGTTGAACCAGAACTCGAAGTCGTCGAGAGCGGCGACGACCTGATTGAGCTTCGCCCGGTCTCCGTCGATCTTGACCGTCCCCGACGAAATCGCCTCGTCGAGCTTCGTCTGCTGAAGGATGATCTTGTTTAGAGTGTCCCTCGACAGGGTCAGACTCGCATCGGCCTTGTCCGACTTCATCTTTGCCGTGTGGTTCAGAACTCCGTTCTCCAGCTCGACAAAATAGGTGCCGTCCTGGCCGAAATCGAAGTTCAGCTTCGCCTTGGCGCTGCCTGCCTTTTCGGCGTTCAGACGAACTCCGAGGTAGTCGAAGAACAGATCGGCGGACATCGCGCGCACCGTATCTGGGCTCGCGGTGTTCGGGGTCGGCAGCTTCGCGACCCCGTTGCGCAGCTCCTGAGCGCCGCTCAGATAGAAGTTGCGCCACGGCCCTGACTCGGCCTGGTAGCCGAGCTGCTCGAGCGCGTCGGCCTCCAGGTTCTTGGCGGCCTGGTTGTTCGGATCGGCGAACACGACATGGTAGACCACCTGGGAGACCCACCGGTATTCGCCTTTGTCGTAGGCATGCTTGGCCTTCTTCAATACTTCATCGGGGCCGCCCATGAATTCGACGTACTTCTTGCTTCCTTCGACCGGGGGCAATTCGTGCAGAGTCGCGGGATTGCCGTCGAACCAGCCGAGATAGAGAACGTAGGTCGCTGCGACGTCGTGGTACACGGACCCATAGTAGCCACGGTTCGCCCAGACGTTTGCGAGGCTGTCCGGCATCTTGAAGGTGTCGGCGATCTCGCGCATGGTCATGCCCTTGTTGACCATGTGCAGCGTCTGGTCGTTGATATAGCGATAGAGATCTCGCTGGCTCTTCAGGAGCCCGGTCACCTTGTCGTTGCCCCAGGTCGGCCAGTGGTGCTGGGCGAAGACGACTTCGACTTTGTCGCCCCACATGACGAGGGCCTGGTTGAGATACTTCGACCAGGGCAGCGGCTCGCGGATCTTGGCACCGCGCAGCGAATAAGTGTTGTGCAGGGTGTGGGTCGCGTCCTCGGCGCTCTCCATGGCCTTCTTCTCCTCGATGAACCACATCATCTCGGAAGGAGCTTCGGAGCCGGGCGCCATCAGGAATTCGTACGTCAAACCGTCGATTTTTACCTTTTGACCTGTCTCCTTGACGATGTCGGTCGGTGCGATCAGCGTCACGGTCCCTGCGGACGTCGTGGTGCCGAGGCCGGCGCCGACCTGCCCTTTCGGATCGGGCTTGAGCAGATTGCCGTACATGTAGCTGGCGCGCCGGCTCATGGCGTTGCCGGCCATCACGTTCTCCGCCACGGCGGCTTCCAGGAAGCCTTCCGGAGCGTAGATCTTGACCTTGCCGGCCTTGACGTCGTCTTCGGTCGTGACGCCGCGCACGCCGCCATAGTGGTCGACATGGCTGTGAGTGTAGATCACGGCCTTGACGGGCTTGTTCCCGCGCTTGGAGCGGTAGAGATCGAGCGCGACCTTCGCCGTCTCCGCCGAGACGAGCGGATCGACGATCGTGATGCCTTCGCTGCCCTCGATGATCGTCATGTTGGACAGGTCCTGATTTCGGACCTGATAGATGCCTTCCACTACCTCGAACAGGCCCGAGATGTTGATGAGCCGGGATTGCCGCCACAGGCTGGGATTGACCGTGTCGGGCGCGTTGGCGTCCTTGATGAAACCGTACTGCTGCGGATTCCAGATCGCGTTGCCTGCGCTTCCCTTGATCAGTTCGGACGGGAGCGGAGCCAGCAGACCCTTGTTGGCGGCGTCGAAGTCGGAGGTGTCGCTGAAGGGTAGTTGTTTCAGTAGAGCCGAATTGGCCTGCTTGGTCGCGTCGGTCGCGTCCTTGCGTTGGTCTTGGGTCTGCGCTGCGGCGCCTTGAAGGAAGCCAGCGGCCAAGATGCCAACGATCGATAGTTTCGCGAAAGAGTTATTTCTCATACTGCGTCTCCGGTCAGTCTTCTTGTGAATTGTCACGCTCAGGCTTGGGGTCGCTTAGATGCGATAGAATTTCCTGTTCCAACTCGAGCAGTAGGTCAGCGTAGTCTTCGACTTTTCGTTCTCCCGTGAGGTCTCCGCGTTTCGCGGCTTGTCGCCAGTGGTCTCGCGCCTTCGCGGCCTCCTCATAATCCGAGCAGATCGCTCTGAAGGAAGCGTCGCGGGCGAAACGTCGGCGGATATCCAGTTCGCGCTCCGGAAGGCGCTCCACAATGTATCGAAGTTCCTCCATGCGACTCGACCGAATCGATGAGTGATGACGCGCTGCATTCGGCGCTCAAGCGAGCATTCGATTGCGACAGCAGGACTGACGCTTCCGAAATCCATTTGGGTTTAGCTTCTTGGGTTTAGCTTCGGTTCGCGTCGTGAATTGCGCCAGCATTGAGCAGCTCTCGCTTTGCCCGCGCAAGGTTCGAACAGGTTCGAACCGGTCGAGCAGTCGAACGACCGAGCAAACGGGCCGATAAAGGGCGCTCGACCTCCAATTGTCTGAGCTGGTACTTGCTCGCAGTTCCTGGCATGCCAACGCTGCGACGAATTGCCTGATCTCACTCTAAACAAATGTGAACTGTTCGGAAGGCGGTGTTCTGTTACTGATACTACGTCGCATGCAATCAGTATGAGGCGTCTTGTGACGTCCAGTCGGTCTAGTTTCCCAAGTGGAGGCGACGCTGAGCTTCCGGAAGCCGCGTATCGCAAGCCCGAGGGGATACCTCCGGAGATTGTGCTTGCTCAGCTCAAGCAAATCTGTTCCAGCCAGCACTTCCACGTGAACGAACGACGGCGCGGATTTCTCCGTTTCATCGTCAAAGAGACGCTTTCGGGACGTGCCTTGAGTCTGAAGGGCTACACGATCGCTCTGGCTGTATTCGGTCGCGACCAGTCATTCGATCCTCAAGCAGATCCCGTCGTGCGCCTCGAAGCCAGACGGCTTCGACGTGACCTCGACAGCTACTATGTGGACGCTGGTCGAAATGACGTGGTCCGCATCTGGATTCCGAAGGGTTCGTACGTTCCGAAGTTCGAATGGCTCAACATGCCGCCGGTTGCCGGTTCGTCGGATGACTTGGCGCACGATGTTCGAACCGTTCCGGCCCAGAACGATGCGGCAGATGTCGCACCATCCGGCAAGGATGTCGCACCATCCGTAAAGTCCAGTGTCTTCCGTCGGCTGTTGATAGGCGCCGCGCTTGTGGCAGCGGTTGCTGCTGGCCTGGCCATCTGGATGTCTCCATTCGATGCGAGTCGATCTCCCTCGAGTGCGACGAGGGAGCCCGGCGTCCTGGTGATGCAGTTCGACTCTTTGAGCTCTGGCGAAAGTGCCCGCTATCTGGCCATCGGGATGGAGCAGGAACTGATCGCCAACCTTTTCCATCTTTCCGGCTTTCGGCTGTATACGTCGGCGGCATTAGCGAACCAGGAGCCGCGGCCGGCGGCACTACAGGTCGCACGCGACCGGGGTTTTGCGTATATCGTAAATGGAAGCGTCCAGGCCGATGGCGGCGAAGTGCGCGTCACGACTTCGGTCGTGAACGCGGCGAGCGGTTTGATCGTATGGACCAAATCCTACAGTCGGCCACTCGACCCGCAGGCTCTTGTGGGCATTCAGAGAAATCTCGCCGAGGAGATCGCTGAAGTCATTGGCCAACCCTATGGTGTGGTCAGGAGCGATATGAGCAACGGCTCGTCCATGCCTGCGGTTTCGAACATGGACAGCTACATGTGCGTGCTTCGCGCCTATGGCTACAGGCGCACCTTCCTCCGGGCGGACTTCGATCCGGCGATGCGATGTCTCGAACAGAGCGTTCAGCGAGACCCCGGGTACAGCGATGCCTGGGCGATGCTCGGATGGCTTCATGTCGACGCCGGCCGCTTGGGCTTCGCCGGTGATGACCGACAAAAACGGTATGAAAAGGCCCAAGAGGCCATATTTAACGCCCTCAGACTTCAGCCGAAGAACCCGCTCGCCCTGAAGGCATTGGCCGCCGCATACCACTTTACTGGCCGCTATGAAGAGAGCCAGCGCCTCACGCGCCAATTGGCCGAACTCTATCCGAATGATCCGGAGATCCTGGCTCAACTCGGCTGGCGGTTATCGGTGAGAGGCAATTTCGAGGAAGGCGTTCCCATCCTCAAGCGTGCGATAGATCGTACGTTGAACCCGCCGAACTGGTACTTTCATTTCATCGCCGTCGGCCTTTGTCTGAAGGGGGATTGGGAGCAAGCCCGCAGGATCGCGGAGCGATCCGCGCTCGGCGATTCAGGATTCAGTCAATTGGTGCTCGCGACCGCCAATGCCGAGCTTGGAGACCGGGAAGGTACGCGGCAGGCCTTGGAGAACCTGGCGCGCTACGACCCCCTGGCTCGCGACCCCGAAGGATTTCTGCGTCGCCAAGGCATTGCGGATCAGACCGTGGGCGCGCTCGTCGCAGGTTTGGGAAAGGTCCGCGCTCTGGCTTCCCGATAGCGATCCAGCCCGAAACTTCACGTTCCGGCACCGGGCTCGCTCGGGCCCGTTCAAATGATGCAAGCGAGGAGGCCGGAATGCCAGACAAGTCGACGGTCCGATCCGTTTGGCAAGGATTTGATCGCAAGACCTATCCAGCGGGCGCAACGATCTTCGCGGAAGGCGACACGGGATCGGCCGCCTTCATTCTGTTGCGCGGCGACGTCGCTCTCGAAGCCGGCAGGCAGCGCGCATTAATCGAGCTGAAGCCCGGCCAGATGTTCGGCATCCATGCGCTGATGGCGGACGCCCGGCGCGGCGCCACGGCCTCGACCCGGGAGGGATGCGAAGTGATGATGGTAAGCGAGGAGAAGTTGAAGCAGAAGCTGGAGGAAGCCGACCCCTTCATCCGCTACTGGGTCGATTATCTGTCGAAGCGCATCGTCGATTTGTCCTCCTGACAGAACATCGTCCGCAATGAATATCTCCGCAGACCGCAGAACCCGCTTGACGCTGTTCGTCACGATCCTGACGCTGTTCCTGGTCTCCGCGCTACTCGTGGGCATCGGCGTCACGACCGCCGATTACATCCAGAACCGCAGCAACGCGCAGCGCGTAGCAGCCGATGCGTTCAAGGAAAAAATCGGCCGCATCAACGAGCGACGGCTTGCCTTCTTCGCTGCGCCTTTTTTGGTGCTGCAGCAGTTCTACGGCCATCCGGCGCTTCGCGACGCAGTCGAATCCAGGGAGGACATCCTGAAACCTCTCCTGCCGAGCCTCATGATGAATCCGCAGATCTCGGCGGTCTATGTCGGCTAAGAGAGCGGCAATTTTTTCCACGTCCTGTCGATCTCCGAGGCGGAGAAACCGTTCATCGAGCAACAGGGCGGTCCACCTGCCACCCGGTTTGCCCTCCACGAAATCCGCGTGGTGGACGGTGTCCGCGAGACCTCATGGACATTCCTCGATGCCCGCGGCCAGCAAATCGGAGCGCTTGCGGACCGGGCGGCCACCTACGATCCTCGCAGCCGCGACTGGTATCGCGAAGCGCGTGCGCAGCCCGAGAAGATGATTCGCACGCCGCCGTACATATTCGCGGCCACCTCGCAGGCGGGAATGACCCTGTCGAAAGCAACCGAAGACGGCGTCGTGGGCGTCGACATCACTCTCGATCGGCTGATGGAGTACGTGCGATCCGTCAGATCGAACCAGGATCAGCGCTTCGTGGCGTTCGACGAGCAGGATCGCCTGCTGGCCCATTTCGATCCAGAGCGGATGTTCAAGACATCTGGCGCCGGCGACGCCAAAAAGACCGAGCTTGCAACGACCGCGGACCTCGTGGACCCCATTGTCCGCGAGGCGGTGCGGATTTTCGTGCGCCAGGGCCCGTATGAAATGGCACGCATCGATGTCGGCGGCTCGGAGTATCTCGCCACGGTCGTGCATCAGGTCGGCAGGGACGGCAGCGGTTTTCGAATCCTATATGCGGCGCCTCTGTCGAACTTCATGGGACCACTGGCCGACGCCGCAGCGCGCAATATCCTCGCCGCGTCGCTGGTCTTCCTGCTCGCGCTGCCAGGCATCATCTACCTCGCGCATTCGATTTCGAAGCCCCTGAGCAAGCTGTCTGAGGAGGCCGAACTGATCCGGTCATTCCAGCTTGCCGAGCCCATCCGGCTGGAGTCGCGGGTGCGCGAGGTCAACGCACTGATCCGATCCATGTCAGGCATGAAAGGGACCATCAGGGAGATCACCAAGTTCGTGCCGAAGGCGCTGGTCAGAGAACTCCTGCAAAGCGAGGGTACCCTCGAGGTGGGCGGCGAAACGCGACTGGTCAGCATCTTGTTCACCGACATCCGAGATTTCACCGAAATGGCCGGGCAGATGCCAGCCGAAAAGCTGATGATCAACCTGTCTGAATATTTCGACGAACTGGCGTCGCTGATCATCCGGGAGAGCGGAACCGTCGATAAGTACATCGGCGATGCCGTCTTCGCCTTCTGGAATGCGCCGCTGCCGGTCGCTCGCCATGAGCACGCGGCTTGCGCTACGGCCCTCAAATGTCGCCTCGCTCTGCGGCGGCTGAACGAGCGGTGGATGGAACGCGGCCTGGCGCCCTGGCAAACCCGGTTCGGGGTTCACGTCGGCCCGGCGGTATTGGGCAATGTAGGCTCGTCCGACCGGATCGACTACACGGCGATCGGCAACACCGTGAACATCGCCTCCCGACTGGAGGGGCTGAATAAGCATTACGGCACTGGCATCCTGGCGAGCGGCGACATCGCAGACGCATGCTCGGAAGAGTTCCTTTTCCGACGCGTCGACCGCAGCCAACCCAAAGGGGCCGGGCAGCCCCTCGACGTCTTTGAGCTTCTTGGTATGCGTGAAGGCCCGGAGGAATTGCGCGTCACGCTGGAAATGACGCGCCTCGTCGAAGACTGGAATCGCGTCTATGCGCGGAGTATTCCCGTCAGGACTGGCTTGGAACCTTGGATGCGCTGCAGGCATTTGCCGCGCAGCACCCCGAGGACGTGGTTGCCGGCATCTATCTTTCTCGCGTAATCGGATTTGTGCTCGAGCCGCCGCCCCAAAATTGGGACCGGATCATTCACTTCGACCAGAAATAGGCGACTTCGAAAAAGGCCCCGACCGGAGGAGGCGGAAGTTGCCGCCTGATTGGCCGGCCGACTCTGAAGAGCCGCAACCCAGGTCGCGCCGGCATATCTGGAGCCGTCGACTGAACACCTCCTTCGCCTCTCGCGACACCTTGATCAGCAAACTTCCGAGCACAGGGCAATTAAGGCTGCGCTTTGCGGACGAGCTTGGTTCGCGTCGGCAAAAGACCGCCCTACGGCGGCCTTCTGTCGGCCATTGGGATTGGGGTGGGCGGTTACGGGCGAATCCCGTTTTTGCGCGCGCAATCGCGGTAAGCGGAATAGCCTGCGGAGTTTCGGGCGGCCGTGGCTCCGCTTGTCATACTACCAGCAGCAGCCGACGCAGCTTCGTTCGCCTGTCTGAAGCATTCGGCACGGATTGCGTTGGTATCTTTCTTCGGCGCCGCATCGGCTGGAATGGCACTGCCAAGTGCCAGGACAAGAAGGCCTGCGGTGCCGATTAGTCTTGCATTCAACATCATTATCTCCCTTGGTCTGCTTGACGGAAAGACGCATTCCACCGGCTCAACCGGCAGCTCGGCCCTCTAAGTTTCGCTCAAGAATGGAGGCGATCAAGGTACGAACATGTTCGCACACGTGCCGCAGAACCCTCCAGGGAGGCGTCAACCGGCGGTGGTCATCTCGAAAACGGCGTCCAAGAAGAACCGGGTCGTCGGCTTGCCGAGGAATTCGCTCCAGAGGGTAGACGCATCAAAGCGGTGATCCTGAGGTCATTGTTGTCGATCGAGTCCACGTCCGGCCGAACCGCGTGAGGATCCGCGCAGCGAGCGACGTCGCGTCGGCATAGCGGATCAACGCGGCGACGTGGCTGGCGTCTGCGTCGTCACCTGTCCCGCGTCGCTTTATCCCGCCACCCTCCGAGTTCGAGAAGATATCGTTCAACCAATTCAACCGGCAGACCGGCCATCGGATCAAGTACCTGAAGGTCAATGCCAACATCGGCGATCAGGTGCCCAACGAGGACATCGTCAAGTGCTACGAGCTCGATAAGGGGCAGTACATCGAGGTCTCGAGAGAGAGCTTGAGGAGATCGCGCTGGAGTCGACGCGGGCGATTGAGATCGACGACTTGGTTCAAGGGCACGATCCGCTCGAGCGGGCTCCTGCAGCCTGGACGGATTGGGTGCTCAGCGGGCGATCTCAACCGCTCAAGGCGGTGAGATCGATCGTGCACCGAAAGCGCCACGAAGCAGCTACCCGCCGCCTCGGGCGAGTTGGCAATGATCTTGCCCTCCACGACTTCTTCCGGGCGAGGCCTCACGATGTTGTGCGGCGGGCCTTGCGAGGACGCTGATCCCCGAAATCGTCGCCGTAGTCATCACTGGACACGTTCGCGGCGAACTGTCGAGTGGTGAACTCGGCTTGGGGCCGTGGCGGAACTAAGCCGCACCGGATCAGGGCCCAATTTCATGCGCCTCATGTCCTTCGGCTCTGCCAATGTGGGACCTTGGTCCAATTCAGCGGGGCGGTTTGGCCGCATATCTTCCTCACGTAGATACCTTCGCTGCGGCGCGGCGGCACACCCGCACTCCACAACGGGCGCGAAGATCCCTACCACTCTTGATCCATCATTCACGTTCCCGGCCGCCAAACGCTTCATTTCTCCCACGATGGGGACAGCAATGCGCCAAATCACTATTTCTAGTTGTTCTTAACCGGCCAGCACACCGGCAGCTTCTTCGGTCAGTGCGTCGACGAGTCCGTCGCACTCGTCCGCTGTCACACACGTGTGCCGAAAACTGCGGAGGAGAAGATGGATCGGAGTGCGACGCTCAGTTTTGACGATCCACTTTGTTACCAGGCGGCGATCACTATTGCCGATTTTGAGGTGCTACCCACGTCAGGCTGTTCGTTCAAAGCGGAACTGACCAAGGTTCGCCTAGGCGAGCTATTGCTCCAACGCTTCTTCCACAATTTGCCCACGATCAACTCCGGGTTCATCAAGCCCGGACGCAGCGTACTTACATTCCTGACGTCCTCGTCCCCAGCTAGTATGCGGCACTGCGGGATGGACGTTTCGTCTGGGACCATTATCGTCAATGACAGTGACGAGATACACCAGCAGACCGAGGCCGAGTTTCGTCTAGGATCGATATCTCTTGAGATGCCCAGACTTGATGCGGCTTGCCAAGTCATAGCCGGTTGCGATTTGTTTTCGAGCTCTTCGCAAAGGCAGCTTGTTCGGCCAGATGCTGCTATGATGTCGCGGCTGCTGAACCTGCATGAGATAGTGGGCCAAATCGCTGAGAACGCGCCCGAGATTCTTGTCGTCAACGAGGCGGCGCGCTCTTTGGAGAACCAGTTCATCCATCTATTGGTCAGGTGTCTCACCGAGAGCGCCTCCAGTCGATCCATTAACTGCGGCCTGCGTCAGGCTCGGATAATCGCAAAATTCCATGAATATCTCGAAGCTAACCCAAACGTGCCGCTTTATTTAGGAGACATATGCGGAGCGATCGGAGCTGCGGAGCGCAGCCTTCGCGCCGCCTGCGAAATACATCTCGGTATGGGTCCTATCCGCTACCTCGCGCTGAGGAGAATGCACCTTGTTCGCCGTGCACTCTTGCAAGCCGGTTCTTCCACGACAACGGTGACAAGAATTGCCATGGAGCACGGATTCTGGGAGCTGGGGCGCTTCTCGGTGAATTACCGCGCGATGTTTGGGGAAACACCTTCGGCTACGTTGTTCCGAGCCACCGCGCGACCGAGCCTACGGATGGCCGATGTGGCGTGAGCGCTCCCAGCAGAATGCATCTGGTAAGTGCAACATCCTTGAAGGAGGCGACTAGCGCCATCTCCAGCTTTCCCGTCCTGTCGCGATGTTGATCCCCGGCCTGTTCTGACGCACAGTCGGGCATCCGCAACGTTGCGGTGACGGATTCGTTTTGGCTCCGACCTCTTCAAGATCCCGGTTTACTGGCCGATGGCTGCTCATGTAATTGGTCAGCTTCGAGCCACACCAGAATATTCTCCGACGGGATTGACGCTCTTGGCTGGTGCGGGAGGATAGTCCCTGCCGTAACGATCAATCCGCCGTTCAACTTGGCTCGTGCAAACTCCTTGGCTTCTGATTCGGTTTCAAATGTCTTGGTTAAGCGGGGATGTCGCCGTCTTGAGACCGTGCCAATCGGCGGAACTTCAAAAGTGACGTACCAAGTGTGTTTCATTCCGTCATACCGCCAAGGGGCTGTCAGTAGCCTAACTCCGCGCTGAAGAAAAAAGCGGCCACCCTGCGCTGAGTTCTTCGCATTTCGACCCGCAGCAGATAATTTTCTATCGACGCATGACTTCCATCAGACACGCTTCACACCGGGCGGCCTCCACGTCCCTTCGCCAGCTGGCAGGATCGACGGCGGCATAGGGTTTGGCCAGTACAGGCGCATCACGAGATAGATCCTGTCATCGGGCGCAGGGAGCCAATTCGCCTCCTTGTCCGCGCCGGGACTGTCCTTTTGAATGTACAGCGTCAGGGAGCCGTCCGCGTCCTTTTTCATTGTCGACATCATTGGAGAGTTGATGAGGTACCGATTGAGCCGGTTCTTGACCAGTAGCTGGCTCTTGCCATCGTACATCGTAACTGACCAGAACGCATTTACTGGCGGCAGCTGGCCGGACGCGAAGGTGATTGTGTAGTTGTGCTTGCTGCTGTCGAGCGGCTCACCACTCGCGTCCACTCGGGTATAGGGATACATGGCTTCGACAGCATCATTGCCGTATAGGCCGCCCTTGGCAGCGCCCGCTCGCATGACCCAATCGCCGTTGTAGAAGGTCTCGTCGCCAAAGAACGAACCAACATTCCAGCCGTCGATGTTTTTGTTTCCGGCGGACAGCCATGAGTCTACCTTCTCGTCACCCCGCTTCATCCCCAGAAGGATTTCGGCTTTGTGTTCGACCGATAGATCTTTGAACGCGAAAGTCTTGCCGGGCCCGATGCCGATCTTTGCAAGTTTCGCACGGATCGATTTGTCTCTCGCTGTCTCGGGGACAAATTGCAGCGCTGCGTCGAGATATTGGAAAAAGTTACCTTTGATGCCAGCCGTGGTGGCAGGAAGAAAGTCGATCGGGGGCGCGGCGGGCGGCGCGGGTTGTCTACGGTATGCAGAAAGCGGCTGCGCCTTGTACCCGGACTGAACCTTCTCGACGTTCGACATATCGCCAGGATTGAAGAGCTGAGTACGGAAAATCGCGAGCGCGAACGGGGTCGTTGATTGAAAGACCTGCTTGACCCCGCTGGGCGTTTCACCCTTCCAGCCCGGAGCAACCAGCAGATAGTCACCCGCCTCGCTCCCAGTGGCTCGTGTGCCGATGTAGCCAAAATTGTAGGTATTGCCGTCGATGAACTGGACCGAGTAGTAGCGGTCCTTTTCAGTCATCGGGACCGAGACAACGATTGCTTCAGCGCGGAGATCCAGCCAGAGCAACGAGTAAGGAGTGTCGCTGTTCGGGGTAATGACAGCGGTGTCCTCCGGGGTAGCGACGCGATGCTGGTTGTTGATTTCGTTGAAAGGCGCCTTGAACTGCCCCGAATTCCTATCAACCGCGAATTCCTGCATCACCGCATAGTTCATCACGAGCGGCAAGCCGAAGATGAAACCTTCTTCGGCGATGTCCTTCGCCTCAAAAATACTCGGCCATTCCGGTCTGTTTTGGGCATGCACGTCGGTGGATACCAACGTAGCGGACGCGAGCCCCGCGATTGCAGCAGAGCGGAGCAACTCCCGTTTTGTAAGCATCTAACAACTTCCTTCCGTCTCTCGCCTCGTCAATGACGTTCGGACAGGAAGCACAATAACCAGGGTTTTGGAGTGCTGACTATGCGAAATCGGCGAGCTCAGGCTCGCTTCTGGTGGCGCGAATGACCCTGGAGTGTGAACTCGAAATTCGCGCGATGCCCGGAGAATATCTCAACAACCGGTTTTTGACTGGTTCAGCGCTCTCATCAGTCGTCCGGGCCCGGCGAAGGTCAAGATGAAGGCGCGCGAGCGCTTCCGCGCGGCGTCCGCCAACCAAAAGACGGGATCATTATCGAGGGGGCCGCCGCCTCTGGATCATGACCTCGGTAGCCTAAGCCGAGGCAACCGCGTCGCCGAACGCGCCTTTCGCCCGTTCGTCTTCTCATCTGCCACACCATTTTCCATGGTGCCTCTCGCAGTGCCTCTCGCAGTTCATCCGCCCTCGCCAGGCGTGGGTCCTTGTTTGCAGCATCGTAGGCCGGCAACCTCGCTTCCATCCACAGCAGCATGCCTGGATTTCACTAAACGACAGCAGCCTTCCACGATTGTACACCTCCGGCTGACGTTCCATAGGAAAGGTAATTAACTTGCGACCGGAGCTGATTGCTCCTTTGTGGACGCGCGGCAACTCCTCGCTAAAGCGCTGCATTCAGAATTTGTTCATCGCCATTTGAGTCAATTCGGCGCGCAGTTGTCCTCTTTCGGCGGGAAACCTTTCCCAGTCTCCATCCGGATCGCGACTGGTAGAGGTACGCATCTTCGAAGGCGAAGACTCTGCTCCAAGGCACTTTCATCTCCGCTAGATAATGCTTCGCACTCGCCCCCAGAGTGAATGGGATGCGTTCACCCTTCGAGCAGTGTTGAAATGACTACGCAAATTCGGCCGTGGGAAAAATCCTAGCAACCGCAGATTGGCTCGCCGCGGCCGGGAATTCGATACCGGGAATTACGTTTGGCCGTTTTCGCATAGTCGCGATTACCGAGAGGCATTATCGAACAAGAGGCCTGGCAAGAGACAGTAACAAGCTCGAATATACACCCCGCTCATTGCCGGTGACTGCGTTGAGCAACTTTGGAAAAGGGGAGCCTCCGGTGATCAAATTTGCCAAAGTGCCCTTGGTTCTGGCGATCCTGACCTTCGCACTCGCATGTGCCTGCGAGACTGCTGCCGCTTCGGTGCGCGTCGCGGGCCAGGTCCAGGCCGGCGGTGGACCGTTCGTAAGCTCGACCATCACCCTGTGGGGTGCGAGTGCGGGCGAACCCAAGCAGTTGGCTCAGGCAAGATCGGACAGTGACGGCCGATTTGAGCTTCGAACTGACGAAACAGCCGGCAAGGACGTAGTCCTGTATGTGATTGCTAAAGGTGGCGCAGGTACTAAAACCGGCAGCGGCGACAATCCGGCGACCACTCTGTTGAGTGTGCTGGGCAACAATCCTCCCGCGCAGGTCGTCATCAACGAGATGACTACCGTCGCGTCGGCGTTTACTGCCGCCCAATTTATCAAGGGCGACTCCATCTCTGGCAATCCACTCGGTTTACGCATCGCCGCTGGAAATGCTCCAAACTTGGTTGATCCGACCACCGGGGCATGGGGCAAGGTGCTCCTTGATCCGCTCAACAGCACGCAAACCACCACACTTGCAAGCCTAAACACTCTAGGCTCGCTGATTGCGGCGTTTGCGACCGCAGGTAATGATGATTGGCGAGCCCGCTTCCTCAAGGCCGCCACCACCAGCAGCGGCGTGACGCCGAAGACCACGCTCGAAGCGATGGTAAGCATCGCCCGCGAGCCCTGGGCAGACCCAAAGACACTTTACGCGTTGTTCGATGAAGCCTACCCGCAACCCAAGGACGGCGCCCGACGCAAGGCGCCGTTCGTGCCGTACTTGGCTTACGTCCCCGATGACTTCGCTCTCTCGCTTTGCTTCGCAGGCGGCGGGGTTTACTCGGCCGGTCGTCTGATGTTCGACCCCGAGGGCAATCTTTGGAGTGGACAAAATTGGATGGCCGGTTCGCAGTCTGGCGTCAATCAAAGTACCGGCGGCGGTGTGGCCAAACTCTCGCCCGCCGGAACGGCGCTCTCGCCACCAATCACGGGCTTCACCGGGATGGGTATTGATGGAGTCGGCTGGGGCACCGCTGTGACGCGGGATAGGGTTTGGACCACGAGTTTTAACGGAAAGATTTTCGTGATGGATTTCGACGGTCGCCCCAGCGGCATGGAGAGCGACTTTCCTTTCAAGGAGAAATTTCTTGGCCTCATGGGCATCGGCGTCTCGGCAGGCGGTGATGTCTGGATTGCAGATGGCTCCGACAATCAGTTGCTGCACTTTCCTGGTGGGCGGGTGAAGGACGGCCGGATCGTCAAAGTCGCCGGTCTGAAGTCTCCCTTCGACATCGTCGTCGATGGCCAAAATCGGGTTTGGGTCAGCAACTCTCAGTCGGACACCGTCGTCCGGTTTGACGCCGGTGATCCCTCTAAAACGGAAACATTCCGCGCCGGGATTGGTGTTCGTGCTCTCGCGCTCGACAGTAAGGGGAACGCTTGGGTGGCCAGCAATATGTCGCTCGACTTCCCCCCGCCGGTCATTCCCGACGGCGCGTCTATCATGGAGCAATTCAAGATCGCCGCGGGACACATGCTCAAGGTCCTCGAGACCAACCCCAAGATGGTCACCGGCGTCGTCAACATGATCCGTCCCGACGGCTCCCAGCCTGCTCCGATGGGCTTCACCGGCAACAAAGCAGTCAGTGTGCCGTGGGGTTTGAATATTGACGGTAACGACGACGTCTGGATCGGCAATTTCTGGGGCCGTGGTGTCGTGTTGATGGCGGGTGACAACACCACGAGTCATCCGGCGGGTACGAAGACTGGCGATGCCATCCACGTTTTCAGAGGCGGCAGCATCCAAATGCTGACCGATGTATCGATTGATGCGGCCGGCAACGTTTGGGCGGCTAATAACTGGAATGATCTCAACGGAGCCGCCGCGCCTGACCCTCTTCGTCCCACTTCGACATGGGGTGGAGGTTCGGGCATCACGGTCATTTACGGAGTAGCGGGCCCGGTAAAGCCGCCGCGCATGGGCAAGGTCCAAAGGTACTGAACGAGATGAATTGAAAGATCCATTTTTGTGGGTGCCCCAGAAAATGTGGTGCCCACTTCTGGATCAGGGATGGAAAGATCACCCGCGCCTGGCGACTACACCCACACCGCAAGGATTTAGGCAAGCGCCCTCGCGGAACGCGCCTTGGCTCGCCCTCTCGTCTTTTCGTCCGGCAACCTCGTCGCCAACGCGGCCTTTCGCATTTCGACTGCCTTCGCCAAGCGGGGGTCCTTCTTTGCAGCTTCGTAGGCCGGCAACACCGCTTCCATCCACATCAGCATGCCTTCGGCCTTGAACACGACGCGGTCGGCGGCGCTGTAGACGGTCTGGGTAATGGCAGCGACCTCCCGCGACATTTTGTCTGCGCCGCTCACGCGATGATCCAGAAGCGCGGATGCATATGCACCTTCCCCGAAATTCTCAAAGAAGCTCGTGACCGACCGACGCTCGTCATGAGGGCCAATCCGGTTCGGCAGCCCGACAACAGTAAGCAGATCCGGCCATCCCGGTTTGCGACCTTCCAGGGCATCAAGCGCGTGATTGAGGGAGGAAGGGGTAATCGCCTTATCCAGGTGGGCCGGTACGCGATTGTCGTTACGTTGTTTAGCGGCGAGAGCGCGCACAAGGTACTTGTTGCGATCCTGCGGAAACGCCCAGGTCGACACTGCGCCTAACTGTTGTTTCGAGTACCGCGCAACTCTTTCGAGGATCTCGATCGCAATAGACGGAACGCTCAGCTTGATTTCGCGCTTGTTTTTCACCTCGTCCGGTTTCCAGGTATAGACGCGCCAACCGACACGTTCCGGGGCGGGATCAGGAACCCAGCGATCGGAGCGCAAGGCGAGCATATTCACCAGCGCGGAGCTCCGTTGAGGGATCATCCATGAAACCTGCAGAGCCCCCAGCACTGCGTCGTTGTTATTGCCTCCCAAAGGCCTGACGGCCTCCAGAAGGGCAATGAGCATCCCGATCTGCGCCGGGGTGAGATAGCGCCCTGAGCGATCCTCCATCTCGTACTCGTGGGATAACGCCTCCCACAAGTCGCAGTCGGTTCGAGACCGGTGAAGCGACGCTTTTGCTTGAGTCCCCAGCGTAGAACCCGCTTGGCAAGATCAGCATATTTTGCGGCAGCTGAAGGACCTGAACCACTGGCCTCAATCAGGTCGCGAACCTCTTCAAGATCCTCAAGCCGAAGCTCCTTGACGAAACGCTTCTTGAGGTCAGCGTTCTCCGGCCGATCCCGCAATCGCGTCTCAATCTCGGTGATTGACGAAGGTGCAAGTCGCAGCTTGGGTGCTTCATTGCGACCACCATTTTTCGAGCTTTTCGTACGTTGCGCATACTGAGTGATCAGCATCTCGAACGTCCACAGTTCGCCCTTCAAAGCTTCAGCGCGATCTACAGCGACAGCGACGGACTTCTCGTCTCCACCCATAAGCCTTGTTTCAATGACTGCATCCGGATCGCGCCCATTCTTGATCGCGAAAATCGTTTCAGTAGCGATCTTCTTTACCTGGGCGAAGGTGAAATCTCCTGCCGCCCCAAGCCGCCGCTTTACAACTGAGGATTTTTGGCCGGGGACGCGCGTGCGAGCCTGCACATAGTATGCAACCTCTCCGCCCCTGACACGGATGCTTAGACCCCTTGGATTATCGATGGCGAACTGACATTCGGCGCTCACGTCGCGCTTGGCACTAGCCTCGCTCAGCAACTCCTTGGTCAACGCGTAGCGCCTGTTCGCCATTTTCCTAGCCTTTTGGGATACATGGGGCTACAACGATATGGAGGTCCAAGGCCCATTCCACAAGCGGTCGATTTAGGCTGTCCGTTTAACCTCCTATACCGTCAACAAATTTTGCCATTCTTGGTTCGTTGAGAGATATCCTGTTTACAGACACGCGGTTTTGTAAACCGAAGGTCGGGGGTTCAATCCCCTCAGCCGGCACCATTCGCCGCCGGAATCGACAACTTAGCGGGCCCTACCCAGGGTAGTCGGCGAAACTTTCGGTTATTTGTCGATGCACCAGCTTTCACGACGGGGCAGCCGTGGTGCATTACAATTGTCCTCACCGTGAAGCTTGGGTCCAGAAGTCGTATACGTCAAACGTTGTCGCGCATTTGCTTTCGTCCAATGCGATGGCCGATCACGCCAAAGACTACCGCCAGGAAGAGCATCACGGGGAACTTGCTCCAACCTGGTCCGTCGAAAACAAATTTGTTCACGACGAGTGCAAGCATCACGCCGTGGCCAGCAAAGATCAGGCCCTTCCACCGAATCGTCCAGTCGCGGCTCATTACCGGTCCCCTTTTGAGAGTTGGACATCAGTGCCATACGGCCATCGCGCCATCTGTGAGCAACCGCACGCAAGAACTTCGTTGCAATGAGCCCACTTAAACTGCAACGCCCCGCAAATCAGGCGCGGTATACGATTGTTTGAATCACGATGGTCCTGTCACTCACAAACAGGAACATCTAAAATGACCAAGCCCATCACCTTTGCGCTCGTGGCAGACCCCTGTTCGTCCTTCAGCCATTTCATCGTCAGCAGCGGCCCAAGGGTCTCTTGAACGTCCTTAGGGGCTAACGACGCCTAGAATCGATTTCCGACGCAATCACGTCAGAGCTTTCCGAGCGACCGTCACACTCAACTCGAGCAGCGGGTGCTTCTCGTTCCTGACTGTAATAAGGACCTGCGTCCCCTTTGCCGACGCGACGTCTCTAGCAATGGAGGTCGCCATCGCGATCGCCTCTTTTTCGGCGGCTTCCGGGCCGGGCAAATCCATCCCATCCTCGTCGACCGCAGCAAAGAAGTCGTCCTTGATGTCGAAGTAAAACTTCATGGCTCACAGCGAAGGATTGAGATGAAGGTAAAGCACATCGAAGTCTGCTATTTCGCGCAGCCTGGCTTCATCAAGGATCGATATTCGTCCCCGCTCCAAGTCCAACACGCGCTGAGCACGCAGCTGCTGAACGACCCGATTCATGTGAACCACACTCGTGCCAACGGCGTCGGCGAGGAGTGCCTGCGAGGCCGGAAAATCGAAGGACAGGCCGTCCGCTCGGCCGATCGCTTTCAATCTGGTGTAAAGCTCAAGCACGAGGTGCGCCACGCGGCTTGTGGCTTCGCGTTGACCGACGTTGCAAATCCACTCCCGGAAAATCGCGGCGTCAGTCAGTGTATCGCGCCAAAGCGCTTGAGCCACGTTGGGCCGCTTTCTTATCAGCGAACGCACCGCTGCATGCGGAATGAAGCCGAGAACGCTATCGCCAAGGGTGCTGACGTCATGGTCCATCACATGGAGAAAGAGACCCTGCAGATCGGGAATGTCGCCGGGTTGGTGAAAGGCCATGATTTGGCGGTGGCCATTGCCGACGATCTTGGATCTCAGGATGAAGCCATCAACGACAAGGCAGCATGCCGAAGGTCGATCTCCGAGAGAAACGACCGGCTGACCGCCAGCCATCCGCTTCACCGTGATTGGCAGATCACGGATAGCGACCTCGTCCTCTTCATCAATTTCGGTGCTGACCCGCAACCGCTTCAAGAAAGGTTCGAAAATTTTCGCGTTATTCATCGTTAGCTCCGGTCGGCAAACGAGTTTTTGTGACGTTCGTTCCAATCCGGACCGCTAGCTATTGTCTCACGCGAAGCAGAGGGGCTGCCGCAAATTCCAACGCCTCTCGGCGGGAACCGAACGGGAACGGCGTTAATTCATCCCGCCGCGAAGCATTGGCGCAAAATTTGACGCGCAACTCTCACTTCGAATGCTTCGGCGCGCTGCCTTGGTGGAAGTGCTCAGCACCTGATATCTCCACCCAGGCATGTTTCGACTGCTCGAAAACCGATCGGATGGGGGCCGGGTAGTTCGGAGCCGCGATCGCGCCGACGGCAACGCCGATCATCGCAGGCAGATTGTCTGCCTTCCAATAGACCGTCGAACCGCACTCGAGGCAAAAATAGCTACGGACCTGGCCGCCGCTTGCGGCTGTCCGGACGTACTCCTTCGACGCCCCCGAGATCGCAACGCCCTCCGCCGGATAGAACGCACCGACTCCGAACGGCGCGCCGGTTCGACGCTGGCAGTCAATGCAGTGGCAGGCGACGACGAGGCCGGACGGTCCCGGAAGCGACAGTGTGAGCGCGCCGCAACGACACCTCGCGCCGATCATCGAAACTCCTTCCTCTCAGTTGGCTGACGGGTTCTGTCGCTCGGCTGGAGCGCAGGGCGATCCAGGACGGACCCTCACTCCTTCGCAACCTCGAACGCCAGCAGTGCGTTGCCGGCGACGCCGCCCCATTGTCCGTAGCCGGAATTGGTGTAGAGCATGCCGCCAGCGATGATCGGCCCGGGGCCGTCGATCGCGCCGCCATGCGCAGGGGCGCCGTTCACCGTCGTATAGTCTCGCGCCGTGTCGTATTCCCACAACAGCTTTCCATCGGCTGTCGCGTAGGCGCGCAGGAAGCCGCTGACGCCGCCGGAAAACACGACGCCGGGGATCAGGCTCACGGCAGCCGAGAGCGCAGGGCTGCATTGGAGGCGATCGCCACAGGCGACAGGAGATACTTCCATCGCAATTTTTCCACTGGCGAGGTCGAGGCCGAACAGGCCACCGCCCTGGGTGGAATCGAGCCGCCGCGTACCATCGCGCAGGAACCGCACGTCGGAGTTCGCGACATAGATGCGATCCTGGTCGGCGGCCGAGCCCCACTCGCTGCCGCCGAGCGCACCGCCCTTCCCGATCCGCGTCTGCCACAGGATTTTGCCGCCATCATCAGGATCGAGCGCGTGCACGACGCCGGACTTCTGCGCGATGGCGAGAACGCGCCTGCCGTCACGCAAGGTCACGAGGATCGGCGACTGGCCAAAATCGTGGTCAGGCCCGTGATCTTCAGGACAATTGGTCTTGTCCGCGCCGAAGCACGCGACGATGAAGGCGTCGCTCGGGGTCGCTTGCTGCTTCCAGAGCAGCTTACCGGTCGCAAGCTCGAAAGCGAGGACCGCATCGGCGGTTGCGGCCGGCGGATTCGAATAGGAATTGCTGGTCGCGACGTAGACGGCGTTGCGTTTCGGATCAATCGTCGGTGCCGACCACACCGCCGCGCCGGACGGGCCGAACAGCTGCGTGCCTCTTGCATTCTTGCCGGTCGGGTGCGGCACCTCGGGGATCGTGTAGGCCTGCCACACCGGCTTGCCGGTCATTGCCTCGAGCGCGACCACGCTGCCGCGGAAAGTACAGCATTCGTAACTGGCCTGCGAACCGGCGGCCTCCTCGAGCGAGGAGACCGGGAGATAGAGCACGCCGGAATGCAGCGTCGGTGCTCCGGTGATGCGCGCTGCCGGATGCTCCTCGATCTTCGCCTTCCAGATCAGCGCGCCAGTCAGTGCGTTCACCGCATAGGCATTGGCGCGCAAGTCACCGAAGAAGATCGCGAACTGATCGGTGCCGGGAAGCGGCCCGAAGCTGATCGCCGCGCGCACCGCGGCATCGGTCGGCAGCGTCCACAACGTGCAGCCGCTTCGCGCATCGAGCGCGTGCACCTTGCGGTCGGTGCCGCCGATGAACAGCAGACCGCCCACGATGGTCGGCGGCGCAAACGACACCGAGGCGCCGGGAAAGGCATAAGCCCATTTCAGCCGCAGGCGCGGCACCTCTTCCGCGGTCAGGCCGGCCATGTCGGCCGGCTGGAAGCGGCTGTTGCCAGCGTCGACGCCCCAGCCATTCCAGCGCGGACCATCGAGCGGCTGCGGAAAGAAGTTGACCTGCTGCGTGCAGCGTCCCTCCGCATCGACTGCATTGTCGCCCACCGCGGCCTTGCCGGTGACGAAGGCAGCAATCGAGCGCCGTTCCGAGTCGCTGCGGTCCTTCGCCATCGCCGCCATGCTGCCGGAAGTCAGCGTTCCCAGCACATGATCGAACGACATCGCCTGCATGGCGCCGCGGCCGGGCACACGGCTCTGGCCATCACCGCCGTCGTGACATTGCGCGCAGTGGCTTGCGTAGAGCGCAGCGCCGTCCTGCTGCGCCAGCGCGGGCGCACAGCACCAGACCAGCATGGCGACCACGACAACACTCGGTCTCATGGCGTGCTCCGGCATCGTCACCGCAATGCGAGACGGCATCATGCAACCCAAAGTATAGCGCGACGGCAATCACTGACGCAACGGACGTTCCGCTCGCGTCCGTCATATCCCCCGGGCAGTGAGGACACCATCGGGCAGTTCATCCATCGCCCACAGCCCGAGGCTCTTGTCCCGCCAGCCGCCGTCGCCTTCTTCGCAACGCTCGTTGATCAGCGCGCGCGGTGCCGGCCAGTCGAACGGCGCCTTCTCCATGTTCAGCGCCCGCCAGTCGCCGTCCTCGCAATCGCGATTGCCGTCCCATTCGGGAAACGTCGTGACCAGCAGGAAATGCGCGCCGCTGGCGCGAAAGTTCGCCATGGCGCGAGAGATGTTGTCGAAACTCAGATGGACCAGACAGTCCCGGCAAAGAATGACATCGGCCTTCGGCAGCGCATCGCGCGTTATGTCGGCAACGCGGAAGCGGCCGACGAGTTCTCCCCGGGCCGCGCGCTCGCTGTTGGCCGCGATCAGCGACGGCACGATGTCGATGCCGGTATAGTCGATATCCAGCTTGATGCGGCCGATCCAGCCCGCGTCGCCGCAGGGCGCATCGAGCAGCGAGTGCGCGCCGAGCCGTTGCAGCAGTGCAGGAAGCGCCTCGCGGATCGCGGCGGTCGCGGGATCCTCGGAGCCGAGGCCCGACACCGAACTGGCTGCGCCCCACAGGTTGGTCTGCTCGATCCGCTCGAACCGCGCGGCGAGATCGAGGCCCGCGAAATTATCGCGGTCGGCGGCGAACCGCTCATGGGCGAGCACGGGTGGACGCTTGGCGGTCATGGGCGGGATGTGAATTCCGGCGCAGCCGCACTATACAGGCAAAGCGAGCGGTCCGAAATGGTCCGCAAGCGAACCTGCTTACGTCATCTGTCGCGTCCGGCCCCGATGCGCCCCACCACAGCCAAAGAGAAGGCCAGGATCGCCGCCGGCGCGGCGGCGGCCGTCGTCATGACGGCCGTGCTGTTCGCATTCGCCATGGGATTTCTGCTGGCGCGATGAGTGCGTAGCGCGGCGGACGAAAGCCGCCGCGCTGACTCAAGCGGCGCGCACCGTGTGGAGGAATTTCCCGACTTGGTCCTTCAGCCGGTTGCTGTCGGTCGCCAGCATCTTGGCGGTGGAAAGCACCTGCGAGGAGGCCGAGCCGGTCTCGGCCGCACCGCGCTGCACGTCGGCGATGTTGGTGGAGACCTTCTGGGTGCCGTGGGCGGCCTGCTGCACGTTGCGCGAAATCTCCTGGGTTGCGGCGCCCTGCTCCTCGACGGCCGCGGCGATGGTCGAGGACACCTCCGACAGCCGCTCGATCGTCGCGGAGATGTCACGGATCGCGTTGACGGATTCCTGGGTCGCGGTCTGGATGCCGGAAATCTGCTGGCTGATCTCGCCGGTCGCCTTCGCCGTCTGCTCGGCCAGCGTCTTCACCTCGGCGGCGACGACGGCAAAGCCGCGGCCGGCCTCGCCGGCACGTGCCGCCTCGATCGTGGCGTTGAGCGCCAGGAGGTTGGTCTGGCCGGCAATGGTGTTGATCAGTTCGACGACATCGCCGATGCGCGTCGCCGCAACCGAGAGCTCGCTGACGCGCTCCGTCGTGGTGCGGGCCTGGGTGACGGCCTCGCCCGCCATCCGCGCGGATTCCTGCACCTGCCGGCTGATCTCGTTAACCGAAGAGGACAGTTCTTCCGTGGCGGTCGCAACCGACTGCACGTTGACCGTGGCTTCGCCCGAGGCGACCGCGACGACGGAGGTCAGTTCCTGCGCACGTTGCGCGGTGGTGGCCAGCGTCGAGGACGACGCTTCGAGCTCGGTGGACGCCGAGCCCACCGTCTCGATGATCTCGCCGACCGCGCGCTCAAAGCCGTCGGCAAGGTTGACCATGTCGCGCTTGCGCTGATCGGCGGCCTGCTTCTCCACTTCGACCTGCGCAGCCTTGAGGCGCTCGACCTCGATCCCGTTGGTCTTGAAGATTTCGACCGTCCTGGCCATGTCGCCGATCTCGTCGCGACGGTCCTTCTCGGGCACTTCGGTCTTGAGATCGTTGCGGGCAAGGCCCTCCATGGCGAGCTTGAGGCGGGCAATCGGCCGGGACATCGCGTTGAGGCCGATGAACAGCGCGATCGCGATACCCAGGATCGGGCCGCCGGCGCTGACGCCGATCACGGTCCAGGTTGCGGATCTGGCGTCGCGGTTGATGGCGTCCTTGCGCTTGGCAACCGCCTGTGCGGTCTCGCCCACGAACTGGGCAATGCGCCCCAGGGCCGCATCCATCACCGGGTCGCACTCCTTGTGCGCGCGTTCGGATGCCTTCGCGTTCTCTTCCGGGCTGCTTGCGAGCGAGCCTGCCTTCAGCACCGGATCGCAGCCGGCGAATACGGCTTTCAGCTGGTCGCCGATGCTCTTGATCTGGCTCGCGCGCGCGGGATCGTCCTGCTCGGCTGCGTCGAGGTATTGGCGGATTTCATCGCGGTTCTGGGTCGCGGCCTTGAGGCGGTTGGCGTTGCCCGCCTCCGTCGCCTCGGTGAAGACCGCATAGAGCGCGGCATGATAGGTCTCGGCGCGGCGCTGGGCTCGCGTCAAGTTGAGCGCTGAGGATTGCGCGGCGGAAAGCTCGGCGAAGCCGTCGACAGTCGCCGAGAGTTCGCGCGTGCCGAAGCCCGCGACGGCGACCATGGCAAAGCCCATCACGGCCACGATCAGCGCGACCTTCCACACGATCTTCAGATTGTTCAAAACGCTCATTGCAGCCGCCCCAGTGATTTCCGCCGGCGCATATTCCCAGCACCGTGCATTGGAACCAGCTGACGTTAAGATTTGATGCCAAACATCCCGTGTAGTCTTACGGAAAACTAACTATTTAGGCTTTCGCCGTAAGCTTCGCGTAAGCTTCGGACTATTCGGGGTGCGAGCCTGGCGTGGAAAACCGGAACCGGTCGCCGGCGTCAGTCGTTGTCGGTCCATGCGGATCAGGGAAGAAAACCGAAACATATTTCTGCTGGCGACCGTTACGCTGTGCTGTAGCGCACTGGCTGGAGCAATTGCGCTGTTCGAACCGGCTCCGGCAAAGCAGCAGGCAGAAGCGTCGGCGATCGGCATGATCGCTCCGACGCCAGTTCGGGTGGTCGGGGCCCCGTTCGAGCCCAACCTCAATCCGCGGGAGCGCTAGCGCTCACACCGGCGAGACGTCGGCGCCCTCCTCGGGACGGCGTTTGGCGCGGGCCAACTCCTCAACGATCGCGATCACCTCCGCCCGTTTGTCGGGCGGCAGCGACAGGAACGCGCGGACGAGTCTCAGGCCCTCCGCTTCGGTCGAATGGTCTGCTTTGGCATCCATTCCCCACTGTCGGGCGGTCGGGAAAAATATGCAATCCCCCGCCCAACACCTTCTTGATTCGGCTGGCCAGCTTTGCTGGAATAGCCCCAACAGGGGTGCACCATGAAGTGGATCGCGGAACGCGACGCGCTGATTGCGCAGACAATGGCCTTCGTCCAATCGGTAACCGGCAAAAAGGATGACTTGCATCCACCGGAGATCCCGACGGCGGCAGTGGCCGTGTCGGTGCAGATCGTCCCCGCCAACACCGTCGTCGAGACCGAGCCACTTCAGGCCGCTCCGCCGCAGCCCTTACCTCTGCCTCCGCCGCGGATGGCGAGCCACGACGTCCGCACCGAGATGCAGGCCCGCATCGCAAATTTCCGCAAGCATCAGGAGCGGTTCGAGCGCGAGCGCGAGGAATATTGCGCGGCAACCCTGACCAAACTGCGCGCCGCCATCGGCGACGCCTCCCCCCGTCCGCCGGCTGACAAGTAAAGCCGGGGCCTCCCGTCGCGGGCTACAGCCAGGACCACACCAGCCAGAGATTGGCCGCGCAGGCGCCGAAAAGGGCCAGCGTGAGGGGCAGCAGCATGTGCCCGCAAGAGGTTTTCAGGTCGGTCGTCATGCCCGAAAACATCCCCTGATTCCGCCAAACGAGTCCCGGGGATTCTTTTTTTCGGGATTCAGGACTCGTTAAGGACTCAGGCCCCGGCGACTTCGATCACGGCCGCGTGATCGACCGACGAACGGAACCCCTCCCCCGCAAAGTCGTTAATGCGCTTTCCGGGAGCGGGAAGAATGCCCTACGCCCTGTTCTGCAACGACGCCCAGATCAGCAAGGCCTATCCTGACGAGGCCGACGTCTGGAGGCTCGCGCAGCGAAGTGGCCTCGTCGTGGACATCTCCGCGGATGACAACCGTCCCGGGCCCCGCCGGGTGCTCGACAACGATTATGAGATCAAGCCGTGCCGGGCCGCACAGGGTGAGGACCCGGCCCGGAACAAAGCCGAGGCCGATCGCCAGGCCAGGATGGAGCTTGAGCTCAATTCCTGAGGACAGCTCGAAGTCGGGAAGCCAGAGCTCAGGAAAATCTCAGGGCGTTGCGGTCGCGAGCGAGGCCTGCTCGCCAGCCAGAGCCACGCAGGCCTTCCGGCGATGCAGCCCGCGGATCGCGCCGGTGACCTTCAGCACCTTGCCGGAAGAGCACGAGGCATCCTTGACGAAGGCCACCTCATAGGGTGCCAGCATCAGAGGCTCGGATTTGAGGATTGTTTGGGCAGCGCACGGCAAACCGACGAAGCACGAGAGCACCACTGCCGACACCAAGATACGCATGTCCGTCGTCCCACCAGCCCGGTAATCGTCATATAACGCGTTCCGGCGCGCGAGTTCCGTAAGCGGCAAAAATTATTTTTGCTTTACCCGAGCTCCATGACGCGCGTGAGAACGCGCCCGCCAGAACGTTTGCTTGCAAATGACGCGCCAGATGGTTGACGCAATGCAAACAAAACTCGCCAACGAGGGCCGGGCAAACGAAAGGCCGGCGAGAGCCGGCCTTTGTTAGTTCGTGGTCATTGGTGGCGCGTCAGTAGCGCGAGGCTGCCGGACCGCCCCAGCCAAAGCGGTAGTTCACACCGACCTTGACGGTATGCTCGTCCTCCCGGCCGCGGACGCCGACAACGTCGACCGGACCGGAGGTGATCGTCGTGCTGCCGAAGTTGTAATACTGGTACTCGGCCTTGGCCGACCAGTTCGGCGCGAACATGTATTCGAGGCCAGCGCCGACAGTGTAGCCGTCCTTGCTGTTGCCGGTGGCGGTGAAGGTCTGCGGAACGCCGGCGATATTGACGCCAAGGCCGCCGTTGCGCCAGGCATAACCGCCCTTGGCGTAAAGCAGCGTCGGACCCCAGGTGTAGCCGATGCGGCCAGTCACCGAGCCGAGCTGGTCGGTATTGGAGGTCACCTGCGTGCCCAGCGGGAACGTGGCACCGCTGTTGTTGGTCGGCAGCCAGGAATACTGGGCCTCGACACCCATGACCCAATTGGGCGCGAACTGGTAGTCGAAGCCGCCCTGGACACCGCCGAGGAAGCGCGCGTCGCTCGACTGGAAGCTGCTGTCGCCGGCAAAGGCGCCGCCGACATGGCCGCCGATGTAGAAGCCGGTCCAGTTATAGATCACCTGCGGCGGCGTGTAGGCCGGAGCCTTGGTGTAGGTGCGCGCCTGCATGTCGGCTGCGGCAGCCGGCGCGGCCAGCGCAAGCAGGGCAACTGCACCCAGCAAAATCCTCTTCATGATCATCCCCGTTCTTTCAATTACGACACTCAGGAAACAACGTGGCGTGAATTGGGTTGCTTCGCGGCGATGCCGGAACGTTGATCGTTCGTGACTGTGACGGAGCGGCAACAACGCCGTTTTGTTCCGTCCCGCAGGCTGGTACCGACGGTTTTTTTCCGTCGGCTGCAACCTGCCGTACCGATTAGTCGCAACGCAAAGCCACCCCGTTCAAAGCTCGCCGAAATGTGATCCCGCAACTCCGGCGGGCTCTGTTCTATCACCCGGCGATGAAGGTGGGCTTTGCGCTACCGCGTCATCTTTTCAAGTTCCGGAAAGGCTACGTAAACCGCGCCCGCGCACAGCTCGTTGGCGCGATCGACGACGCGGTCCGCCCGGCCGTTGACGAAGATCACGGCGCGTTCTCTCATGGCCTTGTAGGTGCCGTCGGTCTCGCGTGGGGTGAAGTGCAGGCAGCTGACATAGAACTGCCGGCCGCCGACCTCGCGCTGCACCGGCTCGGCCATACTGGCGTCACGCACGCCGACGGGGTTGTTCAGGTAGGTGCGCATCAAGGCCAGCGTATCGCCGCGGAAATTATCCGGGAACGGTTGTGGGCCTCCGGCCTGGGTCCCCTCCATCAGAGCCGGACGATCACCGCCGCTGCCGAAACATCCCGTGAGCGCCAGCGGCAGTGCCAGCATCAACGCCAAGCTCACTGCGCGTTCCGCTAGTCGCCGCACCGCTCACGCTCTCCGCTCGATCAGTCTCGGAGACGTTCCAGCCCCAAGGTTGCAATGATGCATTGTCTACAGGTGTTTTGCCCGACAAGTCAAACGGCTTCGTAAAATCCGCAGATGAGCCACCCGTCAAACCATTGATTTATCTAGCATCGGGTACTGTGCATGGGGTTGTTTTCGAGGTTTTGGTTGCGGCCGCCAAATCTGGGACGTTGCTCGCGGGCATCATCACGGTCGTACCGGCCCGCCGCCAGCACCTCGAGCTTTCGCGCAAGGCGTGACGAACGGGCCGGCCTGAATTCCTCACGCGGCGGCTGGGGCAATGCTAGGACGCCGCCGCGCAGGATCAGTGGTTAGCTGCGCTTGTCCATCGTCGCCGGCTTGGTCACGTCCGGCTGCGTCTTCAGCGACTTCTTCGCTGAGAGATGCTTGTGGTGGTGGCGATGCGTGCGCACGGTCTTGTGCTCGTCGGGTGTGACCGCGGCGTTGGCATTCATCGCCTTCGACTTCGCGTCCACCTTGGCGTCGGCCTTGACGTCCGAAGCCTTGACGTCCGAAGCCTTGGCACCAGCCTTGAGGCCGGCGTCGGGTTTCGCGGCGGTGGTCGACACCTTGGTCTGGCTCTGGTCCGCCTTGATCACCGGCGTGGTCGTCGTGGTCTTGCCGGTCTCGGCTGCGAAGGCCGGGGCCGCGATTACGGAAGCTGCGAGCAAGGCTGCGGAAATCGTCTTCAACATGGTTGGTCTCCTCTTGGAAGGATCTTGAGGCGGGCGCCCTCTCGCCAACCCTTTGATCGTAGGTTGGAGGCTAGAGGGCACGCACTGAACCCAATCTGAAGCCCGCAGCAGGCTTCCGTTCATCTGGATGACAAGTTTGTCATCCGGCCGCAGGACGAATAGGCCGGGATGCCGGGAATGTTTTTGCCTGATGGGTGTTCCGGTCTTTGGGCAATCGTGTAGGATCGCCACGTTCCATACCGGAGAACTTCGATGCGCAAACTCTCAACGCTTCTTGTGCCGGGACTTGTCGCCATGACATTGGCGGCCGGGCCGGCTCTGACCAGCGCCTATGCCGCAGGTGGCGACACCCCCTCGTCACCGCCAGCGTCGGACACCTCGACCAAAAAGGGCAAGAAGAAGAGCTCCTCCATCAGCGATCCGAAATTCCTTGCTGCCTATCGCACCGCCTACACCACGATCTATGACAATCACGACTACACCGGCGCGATCGGCCAGCTGAAGTCGCTCAAGCGCGACGACGTCGCCGACGTCGCCAATCTGATCGGCTATTCCTATCGCAAGCTCGGCGACTACCAGTCGTCGAAGGTCTATTACGAGCTGGCGCTGAAGGACGATCCGAACCACGTCCGCACCTGGCAGTATTATGGCCTCTGGCAGCTCGAGCAGGGCAACCGCGAGCAGGCGCAGTATCACCTCAACAAGCTCGCCTCGCTCGCCGGCACTGACAGCTCCGAATATCGCTCGCTCGCCGCCGCGCTCGACAAGCCGACCGGCGCGACCCTCGTCTATTAGCGCATCGCATTTTCGAATGAGGCGACCGGGCACAACCGCAGGGTTGTGCCCGTTCTGCGTTCTCGGCTAGCTTGCCCACCAATCCTCCCCTCGCAAATCGGTGCGCAATGGACAAGTGGCTGCGATCCGCGATCGACTACATCGGCTCCTGGATTGAATTCCAGCACACCACAATCCAGCAGCCGGGCGTCATGGTCGCCTTCGTCCATCGCGGCGAGGTCGTTGCCGAGCATGCGTTCGGCCTCGCCAATCTCGACACCGGCGAGAAGCTCACCCCGCGCCACCGCTTCCGCATTGCCTCGCACTCGAAGAGCTTCACCTCGGCCGGCATCATGAAGCTGCGCGAGCAACGCAAGCTCCGGCTCGACGATTCCGTTGGCCAATATGTCGCCGGCCTGCATCCGCGCGTCGCCGAAACGACGATCGCGCAAGTGCTCTCGCACAGCGCGGGACTGACGCGCGACGGCGCCGATTCCGGCCAGTTCATCGACAGCCGTCCCTATCTCGACGCGAGCGAGCTGCTCGCGGAATTGAAGCTGCCGACTGCAATCGAGCCGGGCACACGCTTCAAATATTCCAATCACGGCTTTGGCCTGATCGGTCTCGTCATCGAGGCCGTGACGAAGGAGCCCTACCCGGTCTGGATCAAGCGCGAGATCATCGAACCCGCGGGCCTGCGCGAGACCGAGCCGGATGCACCGCTTCCCAAGGGCGCGTCGTTCGCGCGCGGCCACACCCGCAAGCTGCCGTACGGGGAGCGATGCGTGATCCCCGGCGACAATCCCGCGCACGCGATGGCCTCCGCCGCCGGCTTCATCGCGACCGCCGCCGATACCGCCCGCTTCTACGCGCAGCTCGCGCCCAATGCGAAGAAGAGCGTGCTATCGGTCGCGAGCCGCCGCGAGATGACGCGAAACCATTGGCGCGTGCCGCAAAGTTTCGAGACCTATTACGGCCTCGGCGTCAACGCCGGCAAAACCGACGGCTGGGATTGGTTCGGCCATGGCGGCGGCTTTCAAGGTTACATCTCCCGGACCTGCTCCATCCCCGCTTGCGAGCTCGCGATCAGTATCCTCAGCAACTCCATCGACGGCGCGGCGCCGTTCTGGATGGACGGCGCGATGCAGATCCTGCGCGTCTTTCAGTCCCGTGGTGCACCCGACCGCCGCGTGCGCGACTGGACCGGCCGCTGGTGGACGATCTGGGGCGCGAACGACCTCGTGCCGGTCGGCAACCGCGTGCTGGTCGCCAATCCCCAGTTCAACAACCCGTTCATGGACGCCGCCGAGATCGAGGTCACCGGCCGCGACACCGGCAAGCTCGCCTGGGCCGCCGGCTACTCCAGCCACGGCGAGCCGGTGCGCCGCATCCGCGACAAGCGCGGCAAGGTTAGTGACGTCTGGATCGCGGGCGCCAACATCAAGCCTGCGGCCGTCGTGGCGCGCGAGATCGCGCGGAGATACAAGCCGCGCAAGCGCCCGCCTACTCCCGAATGAGAGTCTCGACCTCGCTCCGAAGGGCCTGCCGCGAGCCGTCGCGCGAATAGAACATGTGGCCGCCGGGATAGACCACGAACTTGACTCGCTGTGTTGCGAACGCCGGCAATTGGTCGAGCACCCGCTTCGAGCCGAAATAGGGCGTGGCGAGATCGAACAGGCCGTGCGCGACCAGCACGTTCAGCTTCGCATCCGTGGCGAGGATCTGGCGCAGCTCGGAGACGGACTGCGGCGGGTTGATGCCGCGCCCGAAATCCCAGTGACCCTCGACGGCGCCGTTCAACACCTCGTAGGAGCCATCGGGCCGCCAGTTGAGCTTGCGTGTCAGCAGCTCAACCGCGGCGCTCGTCAGCGGCGCTTGCAGCGCATCGCCGGAGGGATCACCGAACCGCGAGCTGCTCGAATCCGGATAGGGATCGAAGCCGCGCACCGAGGCATCGTAGCGCCCTGTGACCTTGCCGTTCTTGCGGTCGAACTCGCGGCGGAATTCGCCGACATCGAAGCGGCCGGCAAGCCGGCGGCTGACCGCCTGGTCGATGCCGGTGAGTTCGGCGACCTTATCGGCAAGACGATTGGTCGCCTCCTTGTCCGCCTCGCCCTTGACGAGGTCGGCCAGGAATTCGCCGCGTGCGTAAGCCTCGACGTCGGCGAGATCGGCACGCTTGACCGGGCCTTTCGCCTCGCGCGCCACCGCGACATAGCTCGGCAGCGTCGCGACATATTGCAGGAGGCTGGTGCCGGTGAACTCGCGGAAGTCCAGGAGTGGCGACACCAGGATCAATCCCCTGACGCCGACGCCGTGCTGGAGCTGCAACTGGCGCACCACCTTCGGCCCGCGAATGCCGCCATAGCTTTCGCCGGCGACGTATTTCGGCGAGGTCAGCCGGTCGTGCTTCTCCAGCCAGCGGCGGATCACCAACGCGATCGAATTGACGTCGCCGTCGACGGAGTAGAACGATTTGCGCGCGTCATCGCCGGTCGCGACAAAGCGGCTGTAGCCGGTGCTGACGGGATCGATGAAGACGAGATCGGTGAAATCGAGCCAGGTCTCCGCGTTCGGCTTCACCTCGGGCGAGGCGGACGGCGACAGCGCTTCGCCATCGAGCGGTAGCCGCCACGGCCCGGCCGCGCCGAACTGGAGCCATGCCGAGGACGCTCCGGGCCCGCCGTTGAACAGGAACGTGACGGGACGCGTCGCACGGTCGGCGCCATCGAGCTCATAGGATGTATAGGCGATGTCGGCCAGCGGCTCGCCCTTGCCGTCGAACACGCGGATCGATCCGGCGGTCGCTGCGAAGTTGAGGGTGCGGCCGGGAAGATCAAGCGTCTGCTTCGTGTTCGAATCCGACGGAAGACGGTGCGGCTCGGCGGATGACGATGCATTCTGCGACGCGCTTTGTGCGCCGCCGCGACCGCCCTTTTGTCCGGCCGCCGCCTCGGCGCGCGGCTGCGGCGGATCGTCGGCGCGCGCAAATCCTGCGAGCGCGACTGCCGACACTGCCAGCACCAGCACCAGCACCAGCGTCGCACGGCGGAGCGCCGGGATCTTCATGTTCATGATCGTTCTCCCTGCCCGGCTGCAAGAACCGGCGCGGACGGTGAGGCTAGCTCGGAATTGCGACGGTTTGGGGGATCACAGGCCCGGCCGCGCCTGAAGGGCCCGGTTAGGCATAAATCGACCCGGTTTTGTCTTCAGGCCGAGATGGCCAGTTGCCAGTCTCCTTTGAAGGGCGGTCCTCCTCGACAATCGAGGTCGAGATCGTTAGACGAGCCCGGCGGAACTTTCTCCAGCCAGCGGCCCTGCCCGGAAGCCATGACCAAGCCAGCGCGATACGACCGGATCGCCTTCGTCGCCAGCCCGAGCAGCGAGGCGCAAGCCGCCTTCGGCCAGCTCACCAGGGACTTCGGCAATTGCGATCCGAAGGACGCCGACATCGTGGTCGCGCTCGGCGGCGACGGGCTCATGCTCCAGACGCTGCATCAGCACATGCATACGGGCAAGCCGATCTACGGCATGCACCGCGGCACCGTCGGCTTCCTGATGAACGAGTACTCGACCGTCGATCTTCGAGCCCGTCTCGAGGCGGCGCAGGAATCCGAAATCCACCCGCTCCTGATGCGCGCGACCGACGCCAACGACCGCGTCCACCTGCATCACGCCATCAACGAGGTCGCCCTGTTCCGCCAGACCTACCAGGCCGCGCGCCTGCGGATCCTGATCGACGAGCGCGAGCGCATGTCCGAGTTGATCGCCGACGGCATCATGGTGGCAACGCCGGCCGGCTCGACCGCCTACAATCTGTCCGCTCAGGGACCGATCCTACCGATCAACGCCGCGCTCCTGGCGCTGACGCCGATCAGCGCCTTCCGCCCGCGACGCTGGCGCGGCGCGTTGCTGCCGAACACGGCTTACGTCGTGATTGAGGTGCTGGAGGGCGACAAGCGCCCCGTGGCGGCGGTCGCCGACCACGACGAGGTGCGCGATGTTCGCCGCGTCGAGGTGCTGTCCGACAGGACCATCTCGATGCGCATGCTGTTCGACCCCGGTCACAGCCTGGAAGAGCGTATTCTGCGCGAACAGTTCGGCTCTTGAGCCGCCTCGCCGGACTGCAGATCGCAACCCTTCATTAACCCCCGGCGAGATATGGTTAACGAAAGTTGACCGCTCCGGCCCGGGCTCCATGTTCCGCATCGATTTCAACAAGCTGCGTTTCCTCGTCTGCGACGACAATCCGCACATGCGCCGCATCCTGCGGACGCTGCTGCATTCCTTTGGCGCGCGCGAAGTCTACGAGGCCGAGGACGGCGCCACGGCGCTGGAAATGTACAGCCATTATGTGCCCGACATCGTCATCACCGACTGGGCGATGCCGATCTTCGACGGGCTCGAGCTGGCGCAGATGATCCGGCAGCCGGAATCCAAGGGCAATCCCTACGCGCCGATCATCATGCTGACCGGCCATTCCGAGAAGCGCCGCGTCACGGTGGCGCGCGATGCCGGCGTCACCGAATTCCTGGCCAAACCGATCTCGGCCAAGGGGCTCTACCAGCGCATCCTCAACGTGGTCGCCAGTCCCCGCCCCTTCATCAAGACCAAGACCTATTTCGGCCCGGACCGGCGCCGCAACATCAACTCCGCCTATATGGGCCCCGAGCGCCGCGTCGGCGAAAAGCACGAGGTGCTGCAGCAGCCCTCGCTGCTCGACAAGGCCCGCTCCACCATCTAGCGCAACGTCTCTCACGATCGAGGCCGACCATGGCGAAGAACAGCGCAAGAGACATCGAGATCACGGCCTTCGCCACGCATCAAATCATCACACAGCCCAACCCGCTGCGGTCGGTCCTGCGCCGTGTCGAAGAGAAGGACATGGACGATCCGGTCGGCCGCGCCGAACAGGCACTCGCGGGCCTCGCCGGCGAGTTCAAGGACTGGATGGCGACCGAGATCAATCGGCTATCGGCCGCCTACGTCGCCATCCGACACGACGGCTTCACCAAGGACAGGCGCGACGAGTTGTTTCGCGCCGCGCACGACATCAAGGGCGATGCCGCGACCTTCGGCTATCCGGCGGCGGCGGGCGTAGCCGAGAGCCTGTGCCGCGTCATCGAGCACGCGCCCGATCTCGAAAAGGTGCCGGCCGAGTTGTTCACGCACCACATCAACGCCATCCTCGCCATCGTGCACGAGAATACCAAACTCGACAGCATCAGCGTCTCCGCCGAGCTCGGCCGGCGCCTGCGGAAGGTCGCCGACGACTATCTCGCCCACGCCAACCGCGACCGCCCCGAGCATCTCGAGGTGATCCTGGCGCCCAGCATCGCGCCGGCGGGGTAGCTTTTCCCTCTCGTCATTGCGAGCGTAGCGAAGCAATCCAGACTGTTCCCGCGATGGGATTCTGGATTGCTTCGCTACGCTCGCAATGACGGAGTTTTTCGGAACCGGCTCGAACTACGCCGCAATCAGCTCGCCATACACCGGATCAACCGTCTCGTCCGCGACCAGCTCGTCGCAGAACAGCCTTGCCTCTTCGCGGGCGGATTCGGTGGCGAAGCGGCGCAGCAGGACCATCAGCGGCTCCGTCGCGCCGCGGTCGGTCTCGCAATGGGTGAGCACGCGCTCGACCATGCGGCGGCGCAGCCGCGCCGCATTGTCGTCGCTGTCGACGAAGCCTTGCTCGTGGCAGGCATCGAGGGCGACTTGGAAGGCCGCAAACGTCGTCTCGGGAAGCCCGGCGCGACGGAGCAGCGCGTGCAGGCTGTTGCCGCCGCGATCGTGCAGCAGCGCGGACACGCGCGCCAGCGGCAACTCGGCGAGCTCAGCCAGCGCCGCATCGAACAGGTCGAGATTACTCGACAGAAGCGCGCGCAGAATGAGACCCGCGGTGAGCTGGCCGGTGATGCGCAGGTGCCGAACCAGACCTTCCATGTCTTCGCCGCGCGAGCGCGCCGCGATGTTCATGGTGGAGCGGTCGCGCGCCTCCGTCGCGATGCGCTCGGCGCGGTTAGCAGTCAGCCAGTTCCGGGCCACGACGAATTGAGCCAGCGTCTCCGAGAGTTTTGCCACCAGCGCGGCGCGCGTTGCGGACGGCAGATCCTCCAGCACCAGCATCGCCTCGCGGATCGCAGCGAGATGGCCGTGACGCTCGACGATGCGATCCCAGGAGAACGGCGCAAGCTCGGCATGAGGATTTTCGATCAGCTCGAGCGCTGCCGCCGCGCAGCCGACTTCGGCAATGGCGGCGCAGACCGATACCGGTAGCGCGATGCGGCGCGCGACGGCGCACTGCACCTCGTCGTTGCCGGTCGCGACGATGTCGACGAGATCGGCGTCGATCAGCAGCGGAGAATGTTCGAGCACGGGCAACGCGACGGTCGGCTGGTCCGCCGACAGCGCCCGCACGATCGACGCCGGCGCCTCGGTGCTGCGCGCAAACGCCTCGGCCATCGCCTGCCGCACCAGCGGCGAGGCATCGTCGAGCAGCATCAGAAGCGCGCCTTCAGCAGCAACACGGTCGTCATGGGAAAGGTCTGAGATCAGCCAGGCCCGGGCCAGCGCCCGCGTTGCCTCAGCCCGCTCGCCAGCGGGCGCCGTCCTGATCCAATTGATGAACTGCCGAACGATCATGGTGCTTCCGGCTACGCAACGAAGACGAAGCGGTGACGGCTTGTCACCTGCAACACAAAATAAACCACGACGCTTAACAAAGCGTTCACCATAACTGGCTGGTTTTATTGACGTTTTGTTAAGGGAACAACGGCGACCCGCACGCGCCGGGACGTGCGCAGCAGCGTTCACGCTGCGACGCGTCCGAGACACGGGGTGCGTGTTAGCTTGAGAACGTGCCGCTGCGATCGCTGAAGAGATCAAGCGGCTGCGGCGGCCGGACGTCGGGCGTCGCCGATGCGGCCGAGGTCGCGACCGAGGTGAGCGAGGCATTGTTGCCCCACAATTTCTGCACGGTCGTCGAGACCGGCTGGGTGGTGTCGCCGGGCTGATAGATCGAGCGAAACACCGGCGTGCTCGGTGCATTGTCCGCGACCGTCATTGGCGCTGTCGCGCTGACCGGCGTTACCGCGCGCGTGTTCGGAAAGGTCTGGAGATACGCGGCATTGTCGATCAGCGGCGCGGCAGGCTGTACGCCGTTGGCGCTCGCGACCTGCGTGGCCGACGGCGTGCCGCCATACATCGCCATCGCGCTGCGGGTGGCTTTCGAATTTGCCGCGCTGGCGTAGCGTGCATCCAGCACCGAATAGACCTCGGAGACGCTGCGCGCGCGGCCGTCCTTGGCGTAGAAGATCGAGCGATTGGCGGAGGCCGCGTTAGGAAACAACCGCGCGCCGACCGCTTGCGGATTGTCCTCGGCATTGGCGATCAGTTTCGCGGCGCCGCCGACCCCCATGAAATGCGCCATGTAGAGTTCGCTGTCGGACGGCCTGCGGCCGAGCAGGCCGGTGAGCTTGAAGCTGTTCGACTGCGTCAGCGCAGCCGCCATGCTAGACGCGGCCTCCGGATCGTCGCGCAGCTTCATGATCGACCGCTTCATCGCGGGATCATCGACGGTGTAGGTGCCCGACGACGTCCTGGTGATGGCGTCGGAATAATTGCCATAGCCGAGCTGGGTGCCCGCTTCCTTCACCGTGCCGAGCCAGGTCTGGTCGATGAACTGGTAGAGCCCGTGCGCCGATGACGTAGTCGCCCCCGCCGTGGGATCGAAATCCGATTCCATCTTGGCGGTGGTCAGCATGTACTGGAAGCTGACGCCGCCGACGTTCGAAGCCTGCTTGATCGCACCGGCGACGCGTGCCCGCGACGGATCGAGAACCGCCGTCGGAGAGGCACTGGAATTGTCGACCGACATGATGAAATGCCCGCCCCGCGCGGCGTTGAGGGGCGCCGGCAATACGGCGCCCTAATCGTCTCACCGTGGGACAGGTATGGTTAATGCGGGGTTAATCCGGGCCGGCACCTCCGCATGACGGAAGGACTACTTCTTGTACACCGCGTCCGGATCGAACAGCCTGTCTGCATCGACGAAGACGAGCCTGGCGCCGCCGTCTTCGGCCTCGACCTTGCGGTAGAAGCAGGAGCGGCGGCCAGTGTGACACGCGGCACCGATCTGCTCGACACGGAGCCAGACCGCATCCTGATCGCAATCGGTGCGGATCTCGACCACACGCTGGGTCTGACCTGAGGTCTCACCTTTTCGCCACAAGGCATTGCGCGAGCGGCTGAAGTACCAGGCCTCGCCGGTCGCGATGGTCTTGCGCAGCGCCTCGTCGTTCATGTGCGCGACCATCAGCACGTCGCCAGTGGCGACGTCGGTCGCAACGACGGTCACGAGGCCGGCCGCATCGAACCTGGGAAGGAAGGCGAGACCTTCCTCGGTTTCATGAGAGTGAGCGGACACAACGCCCTCGCCGGTCTGTTCGCGAGGTCAGCGCTGCAGGCCTCGCACCAGGGACAGAAAACGGGCCTGCTCCGCCGGATTGTCGCGGAACATGCCGGTGAAGCGGCTGGTGAAGGTGGAGGCGCCATGCTTGGCGACGCCGCGCACCGACATGCAGGTATGCTCGGCCTCGATCAGCACGGCAACGCCGCGCGGCTTGAGGATCTCGTCGATCGCCGCCGCGATCTGCGCGGTCATGTGCTCCTGGGTCTGGAGCCGGCGGGCGAAGATGTCGGTGAGGCGCGCAAGCTTCGAGAGGCCGACCACGCGTTCCACCGGCGTGTAGGCGATGTGCGCCTTGCCATAGAACGGCATCATGTGATGCTCGCATTGCGAGGTGAACTCGATGTCGCGCACAAGGACGAAATCATCATAGCCGGCGGTCTCGCCGAAGGTGCGATCGAGCACCTCGGCTGGGCACTGGTGGTAGCCCTGATAGAGTTCGTCGAAAGCCTCGACCACGCGGCGCGGCGTGTCGAGCAAACCCTCGCGGTTGGTATTCTCGCCGATATAGGCGAGCAGCGTCTTAACCGCCTGCTCGGCCTCGGCGCGCGCGGGGCGCGGCTGGTCGGCGCGGACGGCGGCTGCGAGGAATTCGGAAGGATCAAGCTCCGCCGGACGGCTCTCGGGCTGCCGGTCGGAGGGCTTGTTGGGGCGGATGGATTTGATGGTAGCGTCCATGTCTACTCCGTTCGACGGCCTTGCGGCCGGAGTGTCACCGGCAGACGGGGCGGCGAACCGCCGGACGCCTGAGAGAACAGTTTCGGCGAAAAGATCTGCAAGTTAGAACGCCGACAGCACGGTTCTGGATCACACCACTGCCGCAGCGCTGGGCTGTTTTTCCGCCAGTTCCGACCCTATATAGGGCCGTGGACGGCGCACGCCAAGGCCGATCCTGCTGGACTCCATCACATGCTGAACGACATTTATAACAAGCGGATCATCGAACTGGCCGGGAATATTCCGCGGCTCGGACGGTTGTCGGACCCGGATGCCACCGCCACCGCCCATTCCAAGCTGTGCGGCTCGACCGTCAAAATCGACCTCAAGATGGAGGGCGACAAGGTCACCGACTTCGCCCACGACGTGAAGGCCTGCGCGCTGGGACAGGCGTCTTCATCCATCATGGCAAGTCAGATCGTCGGATCGACTGCGAGCGAACTCCGCGAGTTACGCGAAACTGTTCGCAGGATGCTGAAGGAGAACGGCGCGCCTCCTGAAGGCAAATGGGAAGAGATCAAGTTCCTCGAGCCGGTCCGCGACTACAAGGCGCGCCACGCCTCGACGCTGCTGACCTTCGATGCCGTGGTCGATGCCATCGGCCAGATCGAGGCGAAGGCGAAGCAGCCGGCTGCGGCGCAAGGCTGATTCCGGAGGCTGATTCCGGGCTCGTCGCTGGGCCCGAAATGAAATCGGCAATTCGAGGCTACTTCTGCGACGCCGCAACCGGCGTGGCCACGCTGCCCGTCGGGACCAGCGCTTCCGCCGTCTTGGTCGATTTGGCAGGCTGCTCCGGTTCCGCACCGAACCTCGCCTGGGTCTTCGGTGCAAGCTCCGCCATTGCCGGCGCCGAGATGTCGACATGCGGCAGCACGTCGGCCACGAGATCCGTCGTCACGAGATTGGTGAGCTTGAGCTCCCCTGCATCGAGCTCGTGCAAATCTTCCCAGGGCGGGACGCTGAGCGCGAGCGACAGCAGATCGCCGGCACCGCCCATGTCGAACGTGTATTTGGCGAGCCGGCCGATGTCGCGCTCCACGATCATCAGGTCCTGCGCGCTGTAGCTCGCCGCCTTGGCATCATCGGCGCGATCGCCCATCCAGATCTGGTGGACCCGCACATGGGCCGCTTCCGGCACGTAGCGCTTCTTGCCGGCCAGCAGCAGGAATACGCACATGGATTCGCAATAGGCCTGAGGCGCGACCGCCGGACGAACCGTCTGCCCGCCGCGGCTCTGAACGCTGATGCCGACGGTGGTCAAAAGTCCGAGATTGCGGAAGCGCCGGCCGAGCGTGATCGCGTCGTTGACGGATCCGCCGCTGGAATCGAGCACCACGGTGGCGCCACCGAGCTGGCGTCCGCGGGAAAACTCTTCGAAGTCCCTGGGCGTATCGGCGGTGATGATGCCGACCGCGCTGACCCAACCGCGGCAATTCGGCTCGCAGGCGACCCAACCGAACTTCATCGGCAGCTTGCGCTCTTCGAGGGCAACACCGGCCCGAGCCGACGACCCAAGGGTCGCGACGGCGCCAGCCAACACGACTCCACAAGCAGCGGTTCCCACCAGCAACCAGCCGCGAAGTTTGAGCAACTTCAGAAGTTTCAAACTGGTCCCTTCCCCAAGTCCCAAGCTTTAGCCCAAGCCTTACAGCGAGCCGACTCAGCCAAGCCCCGTTCTGACGTTCCAATGAGTCTCACATGAACGTCACAAAAATGGTATCCGGGGGAATACAGCTCGTCCATAGGCACTTGCTGCACTGCTCCCAAAAAGCATGCAAAATATGACGTACAAACAACAGCTTACAGTTCCCTGCACCGGAACCGCGCAGAACCTCGCCCAGGATCTCAGCAAAGCGCCCATGAAGCAATCAGCCTGCGAGCACTGTTCCAATCCCGTCGCGGGCGCGCTCCGGCTTCCGCGCAAATTCGGCCGTGCGCTGATCTGGCTCTACCGCCACACGCTCTCGCCGCTGGTTGGCTACAATTGCCGGCACCTGCCGACCTGCTCGGTCTATGGCGACGAGGCGATCGAACGGTTCGGGCTGTGGGCCGGCGGCTGGATGACGCTCGCGCGCCTGCTCCGTTGCAACCCATTCGGCACCTCGGGCATCGACAACGTGCCCCTCACCGCGCCACAGGGCGCACACTGGTACTCGCCTTGGCGCTACGGCCGCTGGCGCGGCGTCAACGCATCCCAAGACTGATGCGGCGCCTTAGGCGTCGCTCCCCTGAGTGGAACCGAAATTCTCCCCTCGCGTTGATGTGATGCTCCCGCGGGAGGAAACAACAATGCGCTGGAAAATCAGCCCTCATTTTCACGTCAGGTCTAGACCGGATTCGCGGGGTGGTTCGCGAGGCCACGATCCCAGAACCCTCGACATGCTCGCCATCATCGCTCTGCTAATGCTCGTCGTCGGCTCCGGCTGGTATTTGGCGACGAGCACTGCCACGCCGCCCAGCACAACGGCATTCATCGTGCCGAGCCAGAGCGTGCACTGGTAGGGCTAGACTTCAGAGGTCCAGCACCAGCCGGTCGGCGTCCGATCCGGCGACGCAGATCATGAGAAAGCGTTCGCGCTCATAGGGCGACAGGACGCGATCGCGGTGCACGGGCTTGCCCTCGATCCAGCCGACCTTGCAGGCGCCGCAGATGCCGCCGCAGCAGGACGTCGATATGTCGATGCCTCGTTCCTGCAAGGCGGCCAGCATGGTCTGGCCGGCGCGAACCGGGATTTCCGTCCCCGTACGCGCCAGCGACAGCACGAATGGCTTTGCGTCGGGGTCGATCACCGGCCGCGGCGCCACGAAACGCTCGATGTGAACGTTGGCTGCGGGCCAGGCTGCGGTCACCCCCTCGAACTCTTCGGTCATGCCTTCGGGCCCGCAGCAGGCGACCATCGTTTGCACCTTAACCTCTCCGACCAGCGACGCCAGATCCGGACGCCCGGCGCAGGACGTGCGGTGCACGACGACACGCCCCGCTTCCATCAGCGGCGCGAGGTGTGCGGCAAGCGGCACCTCCTCGCGCACGATGAGGTGCAGCACAAAGTCTGCATTGCCAATCTGCAGGAGGTGACGGGCCATCGACAGGAACGGCGTCACGCCGATGCCACCCGCGACGAACACATGGCGCGCAATGTCCGCACCCGGCTCCAGCCCGCCGCGCGGCAGTGACACGCCGATGACGTCGCCTATGCCAACCTCGTCGTGAAGCGCGCGCGAACCGCCGCGCCCATCGGCCTCGCGTTTGACCGCGATGACGTAACGTGAGTTGTCGGCGGGCTCGTTGCACAGCGAATAGGTCCGCACGAGACCGTTCGGCAGATGCAGGTCGATGTGGGCGCCAGGCTTGAACGGCGGCAGGGTCCAACGGTCGGGATCGGCCAGCGTGAACACCTTGATCCCCGCACCGGCCCCTTCGATGCCGGCGACAACCGTCTTGATCGTCGTGATGGGCCGTACGCTCATACCGCGTTCCGCACGGTGTCGCCGACCCTGACGATGCCGCCTTGCAATATCCTGCAGTTCAGGCCCGAGCGGTTGATGAGCGGATCGAAGATCGCCTTGCCGGTGATCTCCTCGATATGCCGGCATGGAATCGATAATCTGGTTGCTTCCAGCAAGGTCTCACCTAACCAGAAGCGGCGGCCGACCAGATGATTCAACGGCACGCCCTCGACCGTCACGTTGCGGCGATGCTCCTCGGGACCGAGTTCGATTCCCGCGTCGCGCTTGAGCGCGATCAAGGTTTCGAGCTCGAACAGGGTGACCTGCCGGCCCTCCTCGGGCTTGTGCGAATAAAATCCTTCCTCGCGCCCGATCATGTAGCGGTCGCCCTCGATCCCTTGGCCGGCGACGAGAACGAGCTGCTCCATCGCGCGCATTGGCAGGAACGCGCGTGGAGCGAGATGGAGGAAGCGGACTAGGCCAGTCCAGCCGAGGCGTGCTGTGCTATCAGCCGAGCCGGCGCCTATCTCATCGAGCATGACAAAATCCTTGTGAGAAGCGATGGCGCGCCGCCAGCAGCGGCGCGCCGCGGGATCAGGTCAGTTCCTTGTTCGCCATTTCCGGCGCGAACATGGTCGCGGTCGCCGTGATGGCGGCGCAGCCGATCAGCAGCAGTGAAACCGGCCAGGTGGCACCGCCACTCCAGGCCATCAAAGCCGCCGCAATCAGCGGCGTCAATCCGCCACTGATGGCCGCCCCGACCTGAAACCCGAGCGAGGCGCCGCTATAGCGCAGCCGCGCGGAAAACAGCTCGGAGTACCAGGGCGCGCCGATACCGAACATCACCATCTGCCCGAAAGTAATCGCGACCACGATGGTGCAGATGACGAGGGTGGGATCGCGGGTGTTGAGCAGCCAGAACAGCGGAAAGGCAAACAGCGCCGAAAACAGACAGCTTGCATAGAACATCTTTTTGCGGCCGACGATGTCGGACAGCCAACCGAACAGCGGAATCGCGAGCAGCGCGACCAGCGATGCCGCGAAGGCGCCGTTCAACACCACCGTACGAGACAAGCCAAGATTCGCCGTGGCATAGGACATCACGAACACGCCGCCGATGCTGGCGTAGGCGATCTCCGAGATTTTCAGCCCGACCGCGGTAAAGAAAGGCCGGCGGTGATGCCTGAAGATCTCGACCAGCGGCAGACTTGCGACCTCCTTTTTGGCCTGGACCTGACGGAAGGCCACGGTCTCTTCCATGTTGAGGCGGATGTAGAGACCGACGCCGACCAGCAAGATCGAGATCAGGAACGGAATGCGCCAGCCATAGGACATGAACTCACTTTCCGGCAGGCTCGCCACCAGCGCAAACATGCCGATCGCGGCGAGATTGCCGATGGGATTGCCGACCTGCACCATGCTGCCGAGCAGGCCGCGGCGGTGCGTCGGGCAATTCTCCACCACCATCAACACCGCACCACCCCATTCGCCGCCGAGGCCAATGCCCTGGAGGAATCGCAGGCCAATCAAGAGCAGCGGCGCGGCGATCCCGATCTGCTGATAGGTCGGAAGCAGGCCGATCAGGAAGGTGCCGATGCCCATCACCATGATCGTGATCGCGAGCATCGCCTTGCGGCCCACCCGGTCGCCGTAGTGACCGAAGATCGCGGCGCCAAGCGGTCGCGCCAGAAAGCCGACCGCATAAGTGCCGAAAGCCGCGATGGTGGCGAGCGTGGGATTACCGGCAGCGAAGAAGACCTTGTTGAAGACCAGGGCGGTCGCCGTGCCGTAGATGAGGAAGTCGTACCATTCGACGGCGGTGCCGATCACGCTGGACCACACGATCCGCCGCAAGCTCGCCGCTTCGTCCGGCGCTACGTTCAGGGTTACGTCGTCTGCTACGGTCATCGATGTCTCCAAAAGTACCGGCGCCAGGGGAAGCAGTTGGTTCTGTCCACGGAGCCCATCGGCAGCCAGGACGTAAAAATCGATCATGTTTACTGTTGGAAATCAACGGCGCGGAACGCGGCAATTGCCGTGCGGAGGGGCAAAACACGCTTGCTGCACTGTTTCTGAGCTATTTTTAGGCGATATTCCATTGCTTCTGCTTACAATATCCGCGCCCTTGCTCTAAATTTCTGCGCATGAGTTTTCCTTTGGAATACACTTGCACGCTGGCGGAAGCGACAGCGCCCCCCGACGGACTGGCAGTCGGGCGACATCTGTTGCAAAAGAGACATCAGCAGTTCGGGAGACTCATGCGTGCTTGATGTCAGCAAAGCGGCAGCCGTCGGGGCCAATATTCGCCAGGCGCGGATCGCCAAGGGCCTGACACTGGACCAGTTTGCCAGGCAGAGTGATCTCACGCGCGGCTATATCTCGCTGGTCGAACGCGACCTGAAGATCCCTTCGCTCGCCGCCCTGCTGCGGATGGCAGCCGCGCTCGAGGTCAACGTCGCGACTTTCTTCGACCCGAACGCCGAGCCGGCGCCGCGCTACACGCTGTTCCGCCGTGAAGGCGGCAACGTCCCGCTGTTTCAGGACACCTTTGGCGTGGTACCACTGGCAACCGGCCGCACCCGCAAGATGATGGAGCCGTTCCTCCTGAGCCCGCCGCACAAATCGGCGACGCGCGCCTCGCATGCGGGTGAGGAGTTGCTGTTTGTCATCAACGGCAAGATCGCGATTAAGCTCGACGGCGAAGAACTCGTCCTCGGCAAGGGCGATTGCCTATATTTTTCAGGCGAGACACCACACGAGGTCAGGAGCCTCGGCCGGCAGAAGGCGGAGGTCCTGGTCGTCGTCGCCCAGAGCCCGGCGGCATAACGCCGGGCCTGGCACCAGGCTTAACGGGACCAGAAAAAGCGCCCGGGCGGCGGGACCGGCTCGGGCCGACGTGGCCGCTTCGGACGCGGCGGTTTCGGCGACGGCTCGGCGGACGAGGTGGTCTCCGCGCCCGGCGCCGTCTCGCTTCCCGGCACCTTCACCGACAGCAGCAAGTTCGACTCGTGCATCCGCCAGCGGTAGCCGACGCCGAAATCGATTGGCTGGGCGCGCGTGAACAGCGCGGCGTAGCGTTCCTGGTAGCGGCCGGGAAATTCGCCGATCGGTCCGAGATAGCGGCCGAACGGGAAGAACCGCCATTGCCGCGAATTGTAGTTCGAAAGCGGAATGCCGGAATCGTCCTGGACGATGGTCGCGCTGTTGGCGAGCAACCAGTCGCGCGCGACGGTGAAGTTGCCGGAGTGCAGCAGATAGGACGCACTCTTGATCAGACTGTTGCCGGGACCGAGCGTCTCGCAGAATTTCAGGAAGCCGGCGGCGCGCGCACCTGAATTGGAGAGATCGGTGGAGAAATAGTACAGCGTGCGTGCCTCGCCGTCGGGGCCGGCGAAGGTGATGCGGGCGCCGCGCGTCGCGTTCGGTCCGGGATTGTCGTTGCCGACATGCACGCCGCCCTTGTCGTCGAGTGCGATCATCTCGACATTGCGGATGGTCTTGCCGGAACGGACGAGGAAGACATAGAGGATCGGCAAGGTGCCGTTGACCTGGTTGGTGTGCAGGTCGACCTTCATTTGCTTGGTGATGAAGAAGGAAAAACTCAGGATCGAGCCGAGCGAGCGCTCGACATTGTAGAGCGCGGCGCCGACCGAATTGCGCGGCAATCGCGTCAGGTCAGCCACCGCACCGACCGGCTCCAGCGCGCCGAGCACGTAGGTGCTGGCCTTGGGATAGAAGGCGTTGGCGTAGAGGAAGTCGGGGCCGCTGAACAAATAAAACATGGTCGGCCTGGGCGCCGCCAGATTGACGTCGGCCCAGTTGCGGATCTTCGAGAGCTGCCGCTCCTCGAGCTGGGCGAAGGCGCCGTCGAAGAATCTCGCATGGCGCTGCCAGACCGGGTCCTTTGTCAGCGGCACCAGCGGCGAATCCGCCGAAGGCTGCATGCCCGCGAGGAAGCGCGCTGTGTCGTCGAAGGTTGCCTCGGCGGCACGTGCGGACGGGACGGCCGCAGCCAGCAAGGCGAGAGCCACGGCCGCAATTCTCATGGGTCGAAACATGTCTATTCGCGATTGTGTGACGTGCCAGCGGCGACCGGCCGCTTGCGGAAAACAGCATAAATCAACAGGCCCGAGACCATGACGAGCATCCCCAACAGCGATTGCACGGGCCGCTCGGTCAACAAATAGTACATCATGAACCCGGTCACGAGCAGGAAAACGAGCGGCGTGAACGGGTATCCCCAGGCACGATAGGGCCGCGGCAAGTCGGGATCCGTGATGCGCAGCTTGATGACGCCGGCGACCGTGAAGAACGAGCAGAACAGCAGTGCGAACTGGATGAAATCGAGCACGGCCTCGAAGCTGCGCGTGAACAGCAGCAGATTGGCGACGGCGAGCTGAAACAGGATGGCATAGGCCGGCGCGCCACGCACCGAGCGCTTCGAGAACACGCGCAGCGCCGGAATATCCTCTCCCATCGTCATCATCACGCGCGGGCCGATCCACATCATCGCGCTGATCGAGGAGATCAAGCCGAAACAGATCATCGCGCCGACGATCCGGCCGCCGAGATTGCCGAAGATCGCGCTGCCGGCGACGCTGGCGACGTCGAGCTGATCCGCGAGCGCGCCGACCGGCGTCGAATGGAGAAACACCGCATTCAGCGCAACGTACAGCACGAGCACGATCAGCGTGCCCGCGAGCAGCGCACGCGGCAGGTCCCGCTGCGGCATGTTCATCTCGCCGATGATGTACGTTGCGGCATTCCAGCCCGAGAACGAATACATCACGAATACGAGCCCGATCGCAAAAGGCGCGCTGACGATATGCGCGAGATCGCCCGCCTGCGGCGTGAAGGCGATCGGCTGCGGCACGCCGACGATGAAGCCGGCAACCAGGAAGGCAACGATCAGCACGACCTTCAGGATGGTCGAGATCAACTGGAACGTCGAGGAGTGCCTGACGCCGGTCAATTGCACGAGCGAGACCAGCCACACCACGGCGATGGCAAGCGGGATCGGCGGCACACCGGGGACGACCGATTTGGCGTATTCACCGAACGCCATCGCGGCGAGCGCGACGGGTGCTGCAAAGCCAACCGTCGCCGACACCCAGCCGGCGAGAAAGCCGAAGGCGGGATGATAGGCACGGCCGAGGAAATTGTATTCGCCGCTTGAGCGCGGAAACATCGCGCCGAGCTCGCTGTAGGAGAATACCCCGCACAGCGCGACGATGCCGCCGACGGTCCACAGCAAGAGGATCGAGAAGCCTGAGGGAATGTCCTTGACCTGGAAGCCGAGGCTGGTGAAAACGCCGACCCCGATCATGTCGGCCACGACGATGGCGGTTGCGACCAGAACGGAGACCCCCGACCCGCTTCCGGTTAGCCGGCCGGTCCAGGGTGCAGTACCCGCATCTGATGCCGTCATCGCCGTCCTCAACCTCAGGCGTCACGCCTCGTGGGAAGCATCGTGCAGTTCGGTCCAGTCAATTCAAGCAGGGTTAACAAGGGTTAAATGAGGCGGGCAAAATCGGTACTTAAACACCATTGTTGCACGGTCCGAGGCAATAAAGCTTCGCAAACACCGGGACTTCCCGTCTCCCTCCCCCACAATCAGGACACGATTGCGTGGTCCCTTTGAGCGTTCCGGATGTGGGGAAGTTTCTCCGGACACTTAACGTCGCCTAAAGGCCCATCGGCTCAATTGCCTTAATGACTGCCGATGGACTTGTGGTCATGACTTGGGGTCATGGGTGAATGGTCGGGGCCGTTCCGAAACCGAGAGCTGACATGCGCGCCGACCGGACGACGTCCGGCGCGCGCGGTCGTGCGCTCCGGATCGCCCTGATCTCAGCCTTGGTGCCGTTGTCGCTGACCCTGGTTCAATGCGGCAAGGCACCCAATCCGGCAGCGCTCGCGGCGAACTCGCAGGCCAACGTTCAAGGCAACGCCCAAGCCAACGTCCAGGTCGTTGCGAAGACAAACCAGCAAGTCGCAAGCAACGACACGTTCGAGGATCGCTTCCCGGCCCCCCAGTTCAGGGAGCGCTTCCCATCCGCCAGCGAGGGTTTTCTGCAACGGCAGATGTCGGACTTCGCACCCAAGCGCGCCGTGCAACCACAGCCGGAGCAGGCGCCTTACAAGGTCGCTTCGCTCGCCCCGCAGGCCCCCTACCAGCGTCCGCCGCGCGAGGACCTGACAACGCTCGTCAGCATGAAGTCGTCAGCCTTCCCCTATTTCGGCAACAACCCCGCCTCCGACGCGCCGTTCCTCAACATCTCCAAGGGCGACCGCCGCGGCCACCGCAGCTATTCCGGGCGCGTGTTCTGGCAGGACGAGACCTACAACGATAATCGCGTTCTGATGCACGTGCCCGAACATTTCGACGTGCGGAAGCCAGGCGTGATCGTGGTGTTCTTCCACGGCAATGGCGCAACACTCGAGCGCGACGTCCGCGATCGACAGCTGGTGCCGCAGCAGGTCACTGATTCCGGCGCCAACGCCATCCTGCTTGCGCCGCAAATGGCGGTTGACGCCGCCGATTCCAGCGCAGGCAAATTCTGGCAGGCCGGCGGCCTCAAGCGCTTCCTGGACGAATCTGCGCACCATCTGGCCCGGCTCACCGGCGATCCCAACAGCGCGCGTGCCTTCGCCAATATGCCGGTCGTGATCGTCGGCTACAGCGGCGGCTTCCTGCCGACGGCCTGGAGCCTCGAGGTCGGCGGCATCAGCGATCGCGTCCGCGGCGTCGTGTTGCTCGACGCCGTCTATGGCGAGATGGACAAGTTCGCCTCATGGATCGAGAGCCACCGCTCCGGCTTCTTCGTCAGCTCCTACACCCGCTACACCGCGCGGCGCGACCGCGAACTGATGAGTACGCTGCGGCAGAAAGGCATCACCGTCTCCGAAGACATGGACGGCCCCTTACGTCCGGGCAGCGTGGTGTTCGTCGAAACCGGGGACGGCATCACCCATCGCGACTATGTGACCCGAGCGTGGACGCGGGACCCGCTCAAGGACGTCCTGGTCAAGATGTCGGCAACGCCATCACTCGCGCTCACGCGCGTGGCCTCCACCAATCCATCCGCGTCGAGCCGGTAAGTTTGCGATATTGCGCCCGTCGGCATTTGGCTGCACGGCCCGCAATTCTCTCGAGCCTTGACAAGACGTGCTGTTGATGGCCGACGGTCCCGGGGCCGACCGGATTGTTTCCGCTGGCAACAATCATACTTTGCCGGCCAAGTTGCATTGGGATTCTGCGGGGACATGCAGTGCGTCAGGGGACTCTACAAGGTCGACTTCCACACGGTTCACGGCACCGGTTGCGGCGTCGTCTATGTGACGGAGGGCAAGATGCGCGGCGGCAATTCCGCTTTCGCGTTCATCGGCACCTGCACGGGCGAAGGCGACAGCATCAAGGTCAAGATCTCGACCGAGCGCTACAATGACGACCCGTCCTTCAAGGCGCTGTTCGGTCTCGACCGGATCACGCTGACGCTCGCGGGACGGGAGGATGGCGACACCGCGGAATTCGAAGGCACCGCACTGCAACTGCCGGGCGTTGCCTTCAGGGCCGTGTTGAGCCGGGTCAGCGACTAGCCGCCCGGCTGCCGGACTTTGCGATCTGCCTCAGGTTTTTGGCAGCTTCGGAATGCTTTCGGCAAAGCCGTTGAAACAAGCCAGCCGCTCGTCCTCTTCCTTGAAGAAACGGCAATCGGCGTAGCCTTTGGCCTTCGGCGGCTTCGGTTTCGGTGTCGGCGCGATCACGGCGTCGTAGCAATTGAGCCGGTCCTTGGTGCCGTCATCGAGGTCGAGGCAAGCCTGGAGCCGCGCCGCGATCGATTGGGGCTTGCCCTTCGGCGCCGCAGCCGGCTTGGCCGCAGCCTCCTTGCTGCCCTTGGGCTTGACCTGCACCAACGGCTTGTCCCCGATCATTGGTGGCTTGTCGGCTTGCGCGAAAGCGGAAGCTGAATAGAGCACCGCGGCAACCGCCAGAATCATCCTCATTTCAGTCAACCCTCTTTGGTCCCCATGACCGGCCTTCTAGCCTCCCGGCGCGCGGTTTGCCAAGCACCTTGCGCACACGGACACGCTTCCGTTCAGGCCGGGGCGGCAGTTGCCGGCCGGGGCCGGGTCAGGACCACCAGGATCAGCGCCAGCACGACAAAACCGACCGCGACAAAGCCGAGCGTATGCAGGAGCTCGCGGGCGAACAGCAGTCCGCCGACGGCAGAGCCGACCGCCTGGCCGATATAGAGGACGGAGGTGTTCAGTGCGACGGTCGCCGATGCCAGCGACGGTGCGGCTGAGACCAGCCGCACCTGCTGCATCGAATTGGTCGAGGCAAAGCCGAGGCCCCAGATCGCGACCGCACCCGCCATCAACGCGAGCGTGCCGGCGCCGAGCGCCCAGCCCGTGATTCCTGCAAGCAGCAGGCAGGTGAACAAAAGCGAGGTGCGATAGGGCCCCGAGGTGTCGACGATGCGGGTCGCGATGACAACGCCGAGGAAGCCGCAGACACCATAGAGAGCGAACACCAGGCCGATCGCATCGGCCCCTGCGCCGGTCAGCTTGTTGAGCAGCGGCCCCATGAAGGTGAACACCACGAACTGCCCGGACATCTGCAACATCGTGATCGCAAGCAGAAGCAGGATCGTCCTGTTGCGACCAACCGCGCTCCAGGTCTTCAGATCCACCGGCGTCCCCTTCAAGCCCGCCGGCAGCCGCATCAGCAACAGCAGCAAGCTGAGGCAACCAAGGGCGCCGATCCCGCCATAGGCCGCGCGGCAGCCATAGCGGCTGGCGATGAAGGTGATCAGCGGCAGGCCGACGGCGGCAGCGAGCGACCAGCCGAGAAAGATGTAGGCAATCGTGCTGCCGCGACGCTCCACCGGCACGATCAACGCCGCCGTGCCGGCGGCCTGCGGCGTGTAGAGCGCGCCGACCGCGAGCATCACCAGGCGGATGACGAGGAGGCTTGCATAGTCGGGCGTAAAGGCTGAGGCCAGATTGCCAAAAGCGAGCACCGCCAGCGTCGTGGCGAGCAGCGTCCGGCGCTCGATCCGGCTGGTGAGCCAGGCCGTCAGCGGCGAGCCGATGCAGAGGATGATGGCGCCGAAGGTGATCAGGAGCCCGGCCGCATGGATGCTGACGTCGAGCCCCGTCGCCAATTCGGGCAGCATGCCGGCCGGTGCCAACACCGAGCAGCCGGTGACGAGATTGCCAAGCAGCAGGGCGGTTGGCGCAAAGCGGCCGACGCGTGCATTTTCCATGCAAACGCATGTAGAGCCGCCTTGCGACCAGTTAAAGGGCGTTGCCCGGAATAGTTCGTGCAGCGCCCCCGCTTTTGCGCGCCGGTTTCTTGGAAATGCCGGATTGCGCAGGCCGAATCGCCTGATATATCGCTCGTTCCCGCTTACCTGCGCTCGTTCGCAGGAGTGAGCCTCAGGAGACATGCCATGACCGACCAGCCCAACGACCAATCCAAGGACCCATCCAAGTCCGAGCAGCCCAAATCCGAATCCGGCTTCCAGTACAGCCTCAGCAATTTGAGGCCCGTGACCCCGCCGGAAAAAATCACCCTTACCTTCCCCGACGGCGCCCGGCGCGAATACGCCAAGAGCATCACGGGCCTCGAACTCGCCAAAGGCATTTCGCCGTCGCTGGCCAAACGCACGGTCGCGATGGCGCTCGACGGAGTGGTCTCCGACCTCGACGATCCCATCGAAACCGATGCCAGGATCGAGCTGATCAACCGCGACGATCCGCGCGCGCTCGAGCTGATCCGCCATGACTGCGCCCACGTGCTGGCCGAAGCCGTGCAGACGCTGTGGCCGGGCACCCAGGTCACCATCGGCCCCGTGATCGAGAACGGCTTCTATTACGATTTCTTCCGCAACGAGCCGTTCACGCCGGAAGACTTTGCCGCGATCGAGAAAAAGATGCGCGAGCTCATCGCGCGCGACAAACCTTTCACGAAGGAGGTTTGGGATCGCGAAAAGACAAAACATGTGTTCCGCGACAAGGGCGAGGCCTTCAAGGTCGAGCTGGTCGATGCCATTCCCGGCAACGAGCCGATCAAGATCTATTACCAGGGCGACTGGTTCGATCTCTGCCGCGGCCCGCACATGACCTCGACCGGAAAGGTCGGCAACGCCTTCAAACTGATGAAAGTGGCCGGTGCCTATTGGCGCGGCGACAGCAACAACCCGATGCTGACCCGCATCTACGGCACGGCATTCGCCAAGCAGGAGGACCTCGACGCTTATCTGAAGCAGATCGAGGAAGCGGAAAAGCGCGACCATCGCAAGCTCGGGCGCGAGCTCGATCTCTTCCACTTCCAGGAGGAAGGCCCGGGCGTCGTGTTCTGGCACGCCAAGGGCTGGACCATCTTCCAGCAGCTGATCGCCTATATGCGGCGGCGCCTGGCCGGTGACTATAGCGAGGTCAACGCCCCGCAGATCCTCGACAAGTCGCTGTGGGAGACCTCCGGCCATTGGGGCTGGTATCGCGAGAACATGTTCGCGGCGCAGTCGGCCGGCGAGGAGGCCGAGGACAAGCGCTGGTTCGCGCTGAAGCCGATGAACTGCCCGGGCCACGTGCAGATCTTCAAGCATGGCCTGAAGAGCTACCGCGACCTGCCGCTGCGGCTCGCCGAGTTCGGCGTGGTGCACCGCTACGAGCCGTCCGGCGCGATGCACGGATTGATGCGCGTGCGCGGCTTCACCCAGGACGACGCGCACATCTTCTGCATGGAGGATCAGCTCGCCGACGAGTGCCTGAAGATCAACGAACTGATCCTGTCGACCTACGCCGATTTCGGCTTCACCGGCGACCTCACCGTCAAGCTGTCGACCCGGCCGGAGAAACGCGTCGGCACCGACGCGATGTGGGATCACGCCGAGCGCGTGATGGCGACGGTGCTGCGCGAGATCCAGTCGCAGAACAATCACATCAAGACCGAGATCAATCCCGGCGAAGGCGCCTTCTACGGGCCGAAGTTCGAATATGTGCTGCGAGATGCCATCGGCCGCGACTGGCAGTGCGGCACCACGCAGGTCGACTTCAACCTGCCGGAACGGTTCGGTGCGTTCTACATCGACCACGACAGCGGCAAGAAGCCGCCGGTGATGGTGCACCGCGCGATCTGCGGTTCGATGGAGCGCTTCATCGGCATCCTGATCGAGCACTATGCCGGCAACTTCCCGCTCTGGCTGTCGCCGGTGCAGGTGGTGGTCACCACCATCACGTCGGAAGCCGACGAGTATGCCAAGCAGGTGCTGGAGCAGGTCCGGCGCGCGGGACTTCGGGCCGAGATCGACCTGCGCAACGAAAAGATCAACTACAAGGTTCGCGAGCATTCGCTGGCCAAAATTCCGGCAATGCTCGTGGTCGGCAAGAAAGAGGCCGAGACGCAGTCCGTCTCGATCCGCCGGCTCGGCAGCGACGGACAGCAGGTGACGACGATGGTGGAGGCCATCGCCGCCCTCGTCGACGAGGCGACCCCGCCGGATGTGAAGCGGGCGCGCGGCGCAGCCTGACATCTGAAATCGGTCTAAACTCGCTTTCGGTTGCGGGCGTGCATGCCTATGTGGGGACTGCACGCCCGACGACCAGCCGAAGAGGAAACCGCAGTGCCCGACGCCATCGAACTCCTGAAGACCCGCCGCTCGGTCAAGCCGCGCGAGATGTCCGGTCCCGGCCCCTCCCCGGCCGAGCTCGAGACCATCCTCACCATCGGAGCGCGCGTGCCCGACCATGGCAAGCTCGCGCCCTGGCGCTTCATCATCTTCGAGGGCGATGCGCGCCAGCGCGCCGGCGAGGTGATCGCAAAGGTGTTCGCCCGGAAGAATCCCGGCGCGCCGGCGGCCGATGTCGAGACCGAGCGCAAGCGCCTCATGGATGCGCCGCTGGTGATCGGCATCGTCAGCTTCACCAAGCCGCATCCCAAGGTGCCGGCCTTCGAGCAGGAATTGTCGGCCGGCGCCAGCGTCATGAACATCGTCACGGCCGCGACCGCGCTCGGCTACGGCGCCTGCTGGCTGACCGGCTGGTTCTCGTTCGATCGCGACGTGCTGGATGGCCTCGGCCTTAAGCCGGACGAGAAACTCGCCGGCTTCGTCCATATCGGGAAGCCGACCAAGCCGAGCGAAGACCGTCCGCGACCGATCCTTTCTGAAATCGTAACGCGATTTTAATCGAAGGCGTGTTGACGCCTTCGACGTCTTGCGGCTTTGATCCCGGCCAGGGAGGAAGCCCGGATGAAGCGTCGTGAATTTCTGGTCGGAGCCGCGCTGCTGGCCGGCACGATGGCGCGGGCGCGCGCTGCAGACACCCCTGCTCCGTCGTCCGACGGACTCAACCGCATCACAGCGTATTTCGACAACGAGGTGACGAGCGGCCGGCTGCCGGGCGCCGTGGTGCTGGTCCAGCAGCACGGCAAGCCGGTCTATCTGAAGACTTTCGGCGTGCGCGACACCAGGACGGGCCTCGCGATGACGCCCGATACGATCTTCGCCATCCACTCGATGACCAAGCCGGTCACGTGCCTTGGCGCGATGATGCTGATCGACGAGGGCAAGCTCGCGCTCACCGACCCCGTGTCGAAATACATTCCCCTCTTTGCCGACACCAAGGTGGGCCTCGAGGTCACCAATCCCGACGGCACGTTGCATCTGGATCTCGTGGCCCCGATCCGTCCCGTCAACATCGAGGATCTGCTGCGGCACACCTCCGGCATCAGCTACGATTATATCGGCGGCAAATGGGTCGAGCAGGCCTACAAGGCCGCCAACATCTTCGAAGGTCAGTTCAACAACAGGGAATTCGCCCAACGTATCGCGAAGCTGCCGCTGGCACGGCAACCGGGAACGCTGTGGCGCTACGGTCATTCCACCGACGTGCTCGGCAGTGTCATCGAGATCATCTCGGGCCAGACGCTGTACGAATTCCTCAAGCTGCGCATTTTCGATCCGCTCGGCATGAGCAGCACCAAATTCGCGCTGGCGACTGAGGACGAGCTCGCGCGGATGGCGCGGCCGCTGCCGAACGACAACATCCTGCTCGCCGGCGAACGCGACCGCCTCGACCATCCCGAATGGCAGTCCGGCGGCGGCGGGCTGCTCTCGACGATCACCGATTATCAGCGCTTCTCGCAGATGCTGCTCAATGGCGGCGAGTTCGACGGCAAGCGCTATCTGAGCCCCGCCGCGTTCAAGGCCATGACGACCGATCACGTCGGGCCGGGCTCGGGCGTCGGACGCGATTACTTCTATTTTCCGGGCGACGGCTTCGGCTATGGCTATGGCCTCGCGGTGCGGACCGATCCCGGCAATGCCAAACCGCCACCGCCGGGCTCGCTCGGCGAGTTGAAATGGGACAGCGGCAGCGGCACCTATTTCGGCGTCGATCCCAAGCTCGACATGGTCTACCTGCTGATGCAGCAGACCCAGAACGAGCGCAGCCGCATCACGCCCGCCTTCAAGGCGCTGGTCTACGATTGCTACCCGCCCGAGCTACGCCGCCCGTGACGCGCGCTGGCCGAAATCGGCGAGCAGCCTTGCGATCTCGGCGGCGGGCCGCGCCGCGCTGAACAAGAAGCCCTGGACTTCGTTACAGCCTTCGGCGCGCAACCACGCGAGCTGATCCTCGGTCTCGACGCCTTCCGCGGTCGTAGTGATGTTGAGGCTGCGGCCAAGCCCCGAGATCGCGCGAACGATCGCGACGCAATCGGGCCGCCCTGCCAGATCCTTGACGAAGGAGCGGTCGATCTTGATCTTGTCGAAGGGGAAGCTGCGGAGATAGCTGAGGCTGGAATAGCCGGTGCCGAAATCATCCATGGAGATGCTGACGCCGAGCTCGCGCAACTGATGCAGGATGGCGAGATTGGCATCGGTCTCGGCCAGGAAGATCGACTCGGTGATCTCAAGCTCGAGCCGCTTCGGCGACAGACCGGACTGCGCCAGGGCCGAGATCACGACCTGAACCAGATTGCGGCTGCGGAACTGCGCCGGCGATAGATTGACCGCGACCTTGACCTCGACAGGCCATTTCACCGCTTCAGAACAGGCCTCGCGCAGCACCCACTCACCAAGTTGGGTGATCAGGCCGATGTCCTCGGCGACCGGAATGAACTCCGCCGGCGAGATCATGCCCTTGTCGGGGTGATGCCAGCGCAGCAGCGACTCGAAGCCGGAGATGCGGTCGGAGGCGATCGATACCAGCGGCTGGTAGTGCAGCTCGAATTCGCCATTCGCAAACGCGCGGCGCAGATCGAGCTCCATGTCACGGCGCTTCTGCGCCTGCAGATCCATCTCGCGCTCGAAGAAATGATGCACGCCGCCGCCGTCCGACTTCGCCCGGTACAGCGCCATGTCGGCGTTGCGCATCAACTCTTCCGACGTCGTACCGTCGCCCGGCGACAGGGCGATGCCGATGCTGGCGCCGATCACCATCTCCTGCCCGTCGATCTCATAGGACGCCTTCAGCATGTCGATCAGCAAGCTCGCGCAGGCGCTCGCCTCGTTGGGCGAGACGTCGGCTGCCAGGATCACCGCGAACTCGTCGCCGCCGAGCCGGGCCGCGAGATTGGCGCCGCGGACCGCGGTGCTCAAACGGGCCGCAACCTCCTTCAATAGGCGATCGCCCACCGGATGACCGAAGGAATCGTTGATGTTCTTGAAAAGGTCGAGATCGATGTAGAGCACGCCGACCCGTTTTCCGGCGGCCTGGTCGAGCGCCTGCTTCAGGCGCTCCTGGAAATATTCGCGGTTCGGCAGATCGGTGAGCCCGTCATGGTGTGCCATGTGGGCGATCCGCGCCTCGGCCTTGCGCCGTTCGGTGATGTCGACCACCGCGACCAGATAGCCGTCGCGATCGTCGAAGGCGACGCGACGGCCGAAGGTCAGCACCTCGATCTCGCTGCCGTCGGCACGCAGATGCCGCCAGTTGCGCGAGGAGTGATAGGCGTCGCCGATGCGTTCGAGCGCCTCGGCATGGCTGTCCCACTCGTCCTGCGGCCAGATCTCGTGCAGTTTCATGCGCAGGAAGGTGGCGCGGCTGTAGCCGTAATGCTGGACCGCGGCGTCGTTGACGCTGAGAAACTGCTTGCTCGCGGCGTCGAACACCCACATCGGCATCGGGTTGTTGTCGAACAGCAGGCGGAACGAGGCGTCGCGCCGCTTCAACACTGTGACATCCGAAATCGTCAGCGAGACCACGTCGGCGAACGCGGTGGCGCTCAGCCGGAGATGCCGTCCGTCGCTCTCGATCTCGAGCTGCTCGCCGCGACCGCCGGAGACAGTCTTGAGCAGGAATTCCATGACCTCGAGCGAGGCCAGCAGCGTGTCTCCCTCGCCGATCCGGCGCCACAACAGGCCCGCGCCTTCGGCCTTCAGCAGCAGGCCCGCACTCCTGTTGTGGTGCACGATCTGGAGATCGAACGGCTTGCCACCCGCGTCGCGCAGCGTCGCCAGCGAGACCACCGCGTCGTCGGTCGACGCGAAGATCGCGTCCAGGAGATTGTATTGCGCGCCGCGTTCGTTGATGTAGGCGCCGACCAGCGTCGCGCCCCAGCGCGAGGCGGTCGGCAGCGCCAGCACATCGTAGGTCCTGACCATGCCGTCGCGCACGCAATGGGCGCTCGCCTGGTGCGGCCGGCCTTTGGCGAGCGCGCTCGCCGCGGCTTCCGACAGCGCGGTGGCGCAATCGGGCGAGAGCGCAGCGACCGGGATGTCCCAACGCTCTTCGCCGAGCCATTTCTGCACGTAGCGTCCGCTGCGCGACAGTTCGAGCGCGCCATCGCCCTTGAGCAGCGCGATGTGGTCGGCGAGCCGTCCCAGGCTGCCGAGCATCACGTCCTCGTAGCGCGGCAGCCGCTCGCCCGGCTTCAACGCGGCACGCCATTTGCGCTGAAGCACCGGGATGTCGTCGAACATTTCGGCGGCCGGTTTTCCCGACACTTTCTTCGCGGCACTCATGGCAGTCCCCAACGCACTTTCCCGTCGCATCCAATGCAGCCGCGCTTAACGGCGTGTAAAGAGCGCGCGAGCGCGGGTTCCGTTCCGCGATTATGACAGTTTAAAGTCGGGCGTTGGTTAGTGGGCGTTAGAGACTATGACGGTTGTGCGAAGGCGTTGCGTAGGAGGCGCGTGAGACCGAAGCTTTGGCGCACCGCTGCATCGTCATTGCGAGCGCAGCGACGCAATCCAGACTGCCCACGCGGAAAGACTCTGGATTGCTTCGCTGCGCTCGCAATGACGGAGCGTAGGCAAGAGCGTCGCTCTTAAATTCACATCTCGCTTGTAGGCACACCTTCGCATCCTCGCGGCGTGTTCGCCCGAGCTTTGCTTCGTCGCCTCACCCTCAACTGAAAGAGGGCGCAGGGAAGACCGGGTGCCGGCTGGCACCCGCGGTCCACTGTGCGAGATTGTGGTAACTAGATCGCACAGCGGCATACAGGTGAAGCCCAACACACGGCCTTCCCTGCGCAGTGGTTTTACGGCTTATGTCGCGCTCTCCCCGGGGAGCGATGCACTATTGCCCCCGTTGCCTTGCGGATGACCGATGCACGCGCCCCGGTCGGGCCGCAATATCACCGCAACACTTGGCGCACAGACCCCGGGCGCCAGGACCACACGATTTTGCCGTACGCAGGCTGCACCGGTCGTGTGCGCGACGCCTTCGCTCACGGTTGCCCGCCCTGCGAAACTCTTCGCGCCGATGTGGCCTGCGTCCACCCGTCCGGCCCGCGTTCGTGACGATCGCGATACGCCCCTCTTCCTTGGGCCGGAGTAGGCGACACATACGCCGTTTCCGAATTTCGGTAAAGTGGAATATTTTTGCCAGCGTGCGTTGACTGACAGCTTGGGTGTTTTGCCCGACAGGCACCGCAAGGTCTTGTAGCCCGGATGAGCGAAGCGATATCCGGGATTCCTACCACGGGCTGTCCCGGGTATCGCTTCGCTCACCCGGGCTACGGCAGCGTGTCAGGAGCCATCACCCTGCCAATCGCTCGATCACGAGATCGAGCAGCGCGCGCAGGCGGGTGAGGCGCTTGAGATCGCGATGATAACCCACAAAAGTGTCGCGGCCGGGTGGCGTCGCCCCGATGTCGAGCGCGACCAGCCGGCGGTCACGGTCGCCGAGCGGGCGCGGCAGCATCGCGAGCCCGCCGCCGCTCGCGCAAAGCTCCGCCTGCGCCTGCCTGTTGTTGCTGCGCGAGGCGATTTCCATATTCGGCAGCGTGCGCTTCAGCCACAGGGCATCGGGCATGTCGGCGAATTCGGTATTCATGGTAACAACGCGGACACCGCTTCCGTCGCCCGCGCGTGGCGGCTTGCTGCCTTTCTTGCCGTAGAGTGCGTAGGGAATGTGGAGCAGCTTTCGGGAGATCACTTCAGGCTCGCTAAACGGTTTGATGCGGAAGACGAGATCAGCCTCGCGGCGCGGCAGGCTGTAGAGGCGCGCATCGGTCAGAAGCTCGACGGTCACCTTGGGATGGCGCTTGCCGAAGGCGGCAATCACCGGCGAGAGTATCACCGTCCCGAACCAGTCCGACGACGACAGACGCAGCAAGCCATCGAGCTGCGTCTCCGCACCGGACGCACGCCGCTCCAAGGCGAGCGCCTCCTCTTCGATCCGCTCGGCATGGCGCAGCACAGCCGTTCCCTCGTCGGTCGGCACGAAACCATCCGCCGTGCGCTGGAACAGCGTTTGCCCGAGCGACTGTTCGAGCGCGCGAAGTCGCCGTCCCATCGTCGGCTGGGTCTGGCCGATCTTGCGCGCGGCCGCGCCGAGAGTGCCTTCGCGCGCAATCGCCAGGAAGATGCGCAGATCGCTCCAGTCCACCGGAAGCCTCCTCATACAAAAACGCACGGCAATCGTACATTCTCATTCCTTCCCATGCAAAAATTCATGAGCATATTGGAGGCCAGAAACGGAGCAAGACGATCATGACGAGACAATCGACCATGCGCGCGGCCGTCCTGGAGGCCCACAACGCGCCCCAGCGCCTCTCAACGATCTCCAGGCCCGAGATCGGTCCGCGCGAGGTGCTGGTGCGAATCCGCGCGAGCGGGATCAATCCGCTCGACACCAAGATCCACGCCGGCGCCGCGGCGCATGCGCGCCATCCGCTGCCTGCGATTCTCGGACTGGATCTCGCCGGCGTGATCGAGCAGACCGGACATGACATCTCGCGGTTCAAGCCGGGCGACGAGGTCTATGGCATGACGGGAGGCGTCGGCGGTGTACAGGGATCGCTCGCCGAATTCGCCGCTGTCGACGCCGACCTGCTGGCGCTGAAGCCTGCCAATCTCAGCATGCGGGAGGCAGCCGCCCTGCCCCTCATCTTCATCACGGCCTGGGAAGGACTGATTGACCGCGCGGCGCTGAAGGCCGGCCAGAAGGTGTTGATCCATGGCGGCGCAGGCGGCGTCGGCCACATCGCGATCCAGATCGCGCGCGCGTTCGGAGCAGATGTGTTCGCGACCGGCTCGGCATCGCAGCGCGCCACCATCGAAGGTTTCGGCGCGACCTTCATCGATCGCGATACCGCCATCGCGACTTATGTTGCAGAGCATACGGGCGGCCGCGGCTTCGACGTCGTCTACGACACCGTCGGCGAGAAGGTCCTCGACGCCTCGTTCGAAGCCGTACGCCGCTTCGGCCATGTCGTGAGCGCGCTCGGATGGGGTACGCATGGGCTTGCGCCGCTCTCGTTCCGCGCCGCCACCTATTCCGGCGTGTTCACGCTGCTGCCACTGCTGTCAGGCGAAGGCCGCGCGCATCACGGAGAGATCATGTTGGAGGCCACACGCCTGATTGAGGCGGGCAAGCTCTTGCCGCTGCTGGATCCGCGGCACTTCACGCTGGAGAGTGTCGATGACGCCTATGCGCTGATCCGCGATCACGCGACGCAGGGCAAGCTCGTCGTGGATATCTGACGGCGCTGGCAGAGAAGTCTCGTTGTCGGACGGACCGAAGCGCAAGCCGGGCTGCGGAGACCCGCACGCGCAGCTGCGACTAGTCCTCGCTGGACGTCGCCAAGCGATTGCTCAGATGGGCCTGCGACAGCAGAAAGAACAATGCGCGCTCGCCATGATATTTGGCGGACGGCCGGGTGCGCTCGAAGCCATCGGCAAATTTCTTGCCGGATTGGTCGCACACCTGCCACCGCCAGCCGAACCGCTTACGCCTGGTGAGGATCACTTCGAACATGCCGACGAGCTTGGCCCCTGCTCCTTGCCGGTCTCGCAGACGCACGAGCCTGCTCCGGCCTCCCCCATTAGAGGGATGCCCGACATATAACCCAGCAGGATGGAAAGCGAATGAAATTGATTATCGGAAATAGGTATCTTGCACCGGCTTTGAGGAAGTCGCGGCGAGGCTGGAATAAGCCGGCGGTGCCGGTGTTGATCGGTCCTGCTTGGTAGCGCTGACAAAGCTATTCAAGTCGCAACACCAAGCGGCGTAGCGGAGAGAATTCGCCTTCGCACACGTGACGGGACTGGCGGTAATAAGATAAGGGAGATCCGTGCGCTGAATGAGAAGTGTTCACTGGGCACGAAGACCAGCGTCGGGCCGCATCCGGCATCACCGCTCAAGCATTACCGCGCGACGACTTCCACTTCGCCGTCGACGCCGTTGACGACGTTGAAGCCGCGCTCGTAGACCTTGCCCTCGTTCTTGGCGATGGCGCGGTATTCGCCTTCGGAGAGCACGACGCGCGGGAAGGCGCCGATCGATTCCTTGATCACGTCGCCGCCCGGGGTCAGCACCGACCAGGCGGTGTTGGCGAGCGCCTCGCCGCCCCTGTCGCTGACGAGCTTGAGCGTGATGACGGCGGCGCGGTGGGTGATGGTGACGTCGGTGAGCTTGCTGACCTGGACGCGGATGTCCGAGCGCACCACCGAATTGGCGTCGCCGTAATTCGAGATGATGTAGTAGGTGCCCTCCGGCAGCAGCACGACGTCGCCGGCTGCGACGTTCGGCACCAGGGAGGCGCGCTCGCCGGATTCGAACTGGCTGCCCTTGTAGATCGCGAACGAGATCTGGTTCTGCGGAATGCGACTGGTGCCGACGCGGCCCTCGATGCGCAGGCCGCCGGCCGGCAGCACGAAGGATTCGCGATCGGTCTCGGCCTTCAGGCTGACGGTGCGCACCGCGCTGACCAGGCCAAAGGCGACGTGCACGACGTAATTGCCGGGCGGCAGCACGATGTTCGGCGTGGCATTGCGGTCTTCGCGGATCAGCTTGAAGGTGCCGTTCTCGTCGGGACGATCGGCAAACACGCGCCAGACCAGACCGCTGGTGATCGGCGGGGTGTCCTTGCCGTATTTCGCCGTCAGCGACAGCACGCCCTGTCCGGGCACGGCCGCGTTGAGCGGCGCGGCGGACGGCACGGTCGTGACCGCGGGCGGCGGCATGCTGGGCGTGGTCGGCTGCAACAGGGTCGGCGGCAGGCTCGGCGGTCCAGCACCCGGGCCGGAGGGCGGCGCCAGGCTGACGGCACCGCCGGGATCAGGCACCGACGCGGGCGGCACCGGCGGTGGACGATCGGAGAAAAGCTGCGCCTGCGCAGCATTTTGGCCAAGAGTATAGAGGCAGGCAGCAAGGACCAAGGCCGGCAGCAGCGATGCGCTGCGCCGCCATCCGATGATGCCGTCACCCCCGAGAGTCATGCCACCTGCTTTTCACCGAAAACGCGGCAAATTCAAGCCTCTGACTCCCCGAGAAATACGGCCCGACACCGTTTTGGAACCCGGTTGACGCCTGCGTGATTACCCCAGGGGCATCCGTCCCTCGCCATACTCCTGCCCCGTGCGCTTCCCAAACCGGCATAAACCATGCTTCGGCCCGGTTCTGGCGGAGCGCCAGTACGGTGCCTAGTCTGATGGCGGGTCCCGGCGTAGGAGAGTTTCGGTGCTGGACATATTGAAGGGGCGGGGTTCGAACAGCGATAAGGTCGCCGAGAAAGTCGGCCTGGGCAGCATCCGCCGGCCGGTGATCGGCCTTGCGCTTGGCGGCGGCGCCGCGCGCGGCTTCGCTCATATCGGCATTATCCGGACCCTGCTTGCCAACGGAATCGTGCCTGACGTCGTGGTCGGCACCTCGATCGGCGCGGTGGTCGGCGGCCTCTATGCGGCCGGCCGGCTCGATACGCTGGAAGAATGGGGCCGCAGCCTGCAAGGGATGCGCAACATCCTTGGCTACCTCGACATCCGCCTCAACGGCTCCGGCCTGATCGGCGGCGAGAAGCTGGCGACCCGGCTCGAGGCTGCCTGCGGCCAGAGCCAGATTGAGGATCTCCCGGTCAAGTTCGCTGCCGTCGCGACCGAGGTCCGCACCGGCCACGAGATCTGGCTGACGCGCGGCCGCGTGGTCGACGCGATGCGCGCCTCCTATGCGCTGCCCGGCATCTTCTCTCCGGTCCTGATCGGCGATCGCTGGCTGGTCGACGGCGCATTGGTGAACCCGGTGCCGGTCTCGGCCGCCCGCGCGCTCGGCGCCGAAATCGTCATCGCCGCAAATCTTTCCAGCGACATCTTCACCTATTCGACGACGGTCTATTCGCACGGCGCGATACCTGAGCCGGTGATCCCCGTGGCCGAAGAGCCGACGTCAAAGCGGCGCTTCCCGAGATTCTTCTCGCCCGAGAAGACGGTGAAGCGCGAGTTCTTCGGCGGCGGCAGCGCCCGGCCCGGCCTCTCTTCGGTGATGGTCGACGCCTTCAACATCATGCAGGACCGCATCACCCGCGCCCGCCTCGCCGGCGATCCGCCCGATATGCTGATCACACCTCGGATCGGCCAATTCGGCTGGTTCGATTTCCACCGCTCCGAGGACCTCATCGCCCTGGGCACCCGCGCTGCCGAGCGCGCGCTGGAGTCCATCCAGGAGGCAATCCACGAACTGGCGCCGGCGCCCGAGGGCACCGCGCCGAAAGCCGACCAGCAGCAGGACTGATCAGGCCGTCTTACTCATCAGGCGGTCTTGATGTAGTCGCGCAGGGCTTCCTGCTCGGACTCGTATTCCTGCACCCGGCGCTTGACGATGTCGCCGATCGAGATCAGGCCGACCACCTTGCCATTGTCGACCACGGGCAGATGGCGGAACTTGCCGGTGGTCATCATCTCCATGAGCTCGGCGACCGTGTCGGTCTCCTTGCAGGTGACGACCTTCCGGGTCATGACCTGAGAGACCGGCTCCTCCAGCGCGCCGGCGCCGCGTTCGCCGATCACTCGCACGATGTCGCGCTCCGACAGGATGCCTTCCAGCCGGCTCTGGTTCATCACCAGCACAGCGCCGATCTTCTTCTCACCGAGCAGTTTGACCGCGACCGCCAGCTTCGCGTCCGGCTCGACGCTCATGATCTGGTGGCCCTTGGTGTTGAGAATCGAACGTACCGTCATTGTCGCCTCCCTGAATCGGAACCGTCCGCTGTTCGCGGTCCGGACTTGTTCTTCGAGTCTTCAACTAACAGTTTCAGCGCCGGTTTCACGCTCGTGCGCTTTGCGAAGCATCGCCGCGAACGGCCTGTCGCTTCGGAACATTCTTCTCGGGAATGATGGATGAATTCGGGCGGCGCCGCAAGCGCCGCTTCAAATACGGTCTGAAATGTCCTGTGATGACGCATCCGCAGCATCGCTTCGCACGCGCGGCACGGGATCGAACAGCGTGAACAGCAAGAGGCCGGCAAGGAAGCCGCCGATATGCGCCTGCCAGGCAACGCTCGTGGTCTCGCTATCGACGCCGATCGCGCCGACGCCAAAGACGATGTTGACGCCAAACCAAACCGCGAGGAAGCCGAGCACTCGCCCGTCGCGCAACGCGCGCGACAGCGGCAGCGCCGGAACTCTTGCGGCGGTATCGGCATCCGATCGGCTGAACGACAGGAAGCTGCCGCGAACGAAGGCGAAGCGGATCGCCGCTGCCATCGCCCCAGACACCGACGCCGAGGCGCCGATCATCGGCGCCACCGCGTGCTCATGAGTGACGAGATGGGCGAGCGCGCCGGCCGCCGCCGTCACC
>NZ_JBVVPB010000020.1:0-128554 GCF_055807435.1 Bradyrhizobium sp. Ken51
TCGCGCCGCCTGCGAGGCGCCGATCTTCCCCGGCCATGGGCCACCCTTGAGCTTGATTATGCGTTTTGGCTATAGCGTTAGATGCACAATAGTGCACATTCCTGGGCGCGTCTACCCCTTAAGCGAGTGAACATGCATTTTGTTTCATGTCTTCGCGCAGGGCCGCTGCTGCAAATTGCTCAATCGCGTCAAGCGTCTGTCCCGGAGCTTCGCGGTGGGGAGAATGCGCCGCGCCTGAAATGACTTCCAACTCGACCGGGCAATAGCATTCTTGCTGCGCGATCTCGGCCTGATGCAGCGTCCCGTATTGGTCGTCCACGCCTTGAAGGACCAGCACCGGAACGCGGATGTAGGCGAGATATTCCGAGATGTCCCAGTCGCGGAACTTTGGATCGAGCCAGGCGCCGTTCCAGCCATAGAAGGCGTTGTCGACGTCCTTGTGCCAGCGCGCGAGCTTTGCCTTCAGGTCGGTGGTCTCGAAGGTACTCTTGATCGCGGCGATGGATTTCACCGAGATGTCCTCGACGATGAAATGCGGCGCGATCAGCACGAGGCCGTTCAGGCGATGATCCTGATGCGCGCCGGCATAGATGGTCGCGATCGAGGCGCCGTCGGAATGGCCGAGCAGCAGGCCGCGCCTGAAGCCGATCGCATCGAGCACCTTCGGCAGCACGTCCAGTGCCTCGCGCTGCATGTAATCGAGCGGGCGCGGCAACGTCACCGGGCTCGATTGGCCATAGCCTGCACGCGAATAGGCGAAGATGCCGGCGCCGGTCGCCTGCTGCAGCTTCTCGGGGAAGTCACCCCAGAGCCCGACCGAGCCGAGGCCTTCATGCAGCATGACGATGGTGGGTGCATCGGCGGATTGCGGCGCCAGCCATTTGTATTCGAGGCTGGCGTTGTCGATGCTGAGAAAGCCGGTGGGGGTGAGGTCGGTCATGCTGTCGTATCCATTCAGTCCGTCCTTCCGGACAACTCGCAAAGCGAGTTGATCCGGAAACCCGAGATTGCAGTCTGCGGATCGAGATTCCGGGTTCGCGCTTCGCGCGCCCCGGAATGACGAGGCCAATCAATTCGCCCCGTCCCGCAGCTTGAACCGCTGGATCTTGCCCGTCGCCGTCTTCGGCAGCGAGTCCACCACGTCGATCCAGCGCGGATATTTCCACGGGCCGATCTTCTGCTTGACGTGGTCCTTGAGCATCTCCTGCAGGCCCGTCGTCGTCGCGCCGGGGCGCAGCACGACGAAAGCCTTCGGCTTCAGCAGACCTTCCGGATCGGCTTCCGGCACGACGGCAGCTTCCAGCACGGCGGGATGCGTGATCAGCGCGCTCTCGACCTCGAAAGGCGAGACCCAGATGCCTGAGACCTTGAACATGTCGTCGGCGCGGCCGCAGAAGGTGTAGCGGCCCTCGGCATCCCTGACATATTTGTCGCCGGTGCGGGTCCACGGTCCCTCGAACGTGCGGCGGCTCTTGTGGCGCTGGTTCCAGTAGCCTTCGCCGGCGGAGGGCGCATCGACCAGGAGTTCGCCGACCTCGCCGTCGGCGACATCCTGTCCGGCCTCGTTGACGAGCCGCACCGCATAGCCCGGCACCGGCTTGCCGGAGGAGCCGTATTTGATGTCGCCGGGCGCATTCGACAGAAAGATGTGCAACAGCTCGGTCGAGCCGACGCCGTCGAGAATGTCGACGCCGAAGCGTGCCTTCCAGCTGTTGCCGACGGATTCCGGCAGCGCCTCGCCGGCGGAGGTGCAGATGCGCAAATTCTTGCCGCCGCGCTCGCCCTTCATCGCCTCGTCATTGAGCATCGCCGCGAACAGGGTCGGCACGCCGTAGAAGATCGAGGGATTATAGCGGTTCATCAGATCGAACATGCGCGCGGGGGTCGGCCGTTCGCTGTTGAGCACTACGGTGGCGCCGACCGACATTGGAAAGGTCAACGCATTGCCGAGACCATAGGCGAAGAACAGCTTTGCCGCAGAAAGACAAACGTCGTTCTCGCGGATGCCGAGCACCTGCTTCGCATAAGTGTCCGCGGTCGCCTGCATGTTCGAATGGATGTGCCGCACGCCCTTGGGCATGCCGGTCGAGCCTGACGAGTACAGCCAGAACGCCGGCTCGTCCGGATGCGTCGCAGCGGTGGTGAACCGGTCGCTCTCGTCCGCAATCTCCTCGGCGAGCTGCTTGTGGCCGTTCTGCTTGGCTCCGGCCACCACGACATGCTCGAGATCCGGCATGCGGCCGACGACGTCCTTGATGACGGGATAGAGCGCTTCCGAGACGAACAGCACGCGCGCGCGACAGTCGGCGAGGATGTAGGCGTATTGATCCGATGTCAGCAGCGTGTTGAGCGGCACCGGCACAATGCCGGCGCGGATCGCGCCCAGGAACAGAAGCGGGAAGTCGACGGCGTCCAGCATGATCATGGCCACGCGCTCTTCGCGGCGGACACCGAGCCGGCGCAGCATGTTGGCGGCGCGCCGCGTTTCGCGCTGGAGCTCGCCATAGGTGAGCCGTGAGACGGTGTCGTCGAAGGCGAGCTTGTTGCCGCGTCCCTCCTCGACATTCCGGTCGAGCAGCCAGGTCACCGCGTTATAGGATCCCTCGCTCACGGACTTCTCCCCTGAATTTAGAATTATAATTCATAGAAAGACACCGCATCGGCTTGCTGTCAATGCCAGCAGGCACTATGTTTCATTAATACGCGCCGCAGGACACCCCTAAAAGAAGACCCCCGCACAAGAAGCCCGTGATCCGTAGTCCATGACCGACAGTCCCGACGCCGAATCCCGATTTCTCGAACAGCTCGGCCAGCGCGTGCGCAACATGCGCGCGCTGCGCGGCATGTCGCGCAAGGTGCTCGCCAAGGTATCAGGAATATCGGAGCGCTACATCGCGCAGCTCGAAAGCGGCAAGGGCAATGTCTCCATCGTGCTGCTCCGCCGCGTCTCCGACGCGATGGGCGCGCATCTCGAAGATCTGCTTCCCTCGGTCGATCCGACCCCGGACTGGCAGATGTTTCGCGATCTCTTGCGCAAGGCGACGCCGGCGCAGATCGCGCAAGCCAAGGATTTACTTGCGGGCGGCAGCGCAACCGCGCCGCGGCGCGCGCCGTTCTGCGGCATCGCGCTGATCGGCCTGCGCGGCGCCGGCAAATCGACGCTCGGCAGGATGCTGGCGAAGAAGGTCGGCTGGAGTTTTGTCGAGCTCAACAAGGAGGTCGAACAGCAGAACGGCCTCTCGGTCGCCGAGATCATCGCGCTCTATGGCCAGGAAGGTTTTCGCCGCATGGAGCAGGCGGCGCTGCAGCAGCTGCTCGCGCGCAACGAGCTGATGGTGCTGGCGACCGGCGGCGGCATCGTGTCGGAGCCCTTGACCTTCGACCAGATCCTGTCGTCGTTCTACACGATCTGGCTGAAGGCCGAGCCCGAGGAGCACATGGCCCGCGTCCGCCGCCAGGGCGATTTGCGCCCGATGGCCGACGACCGCTCCGCCATGGCGGAGCTGCGCAACATCCTCCTGAGCCGCGAGCCGCTGTATGCACGCGCGACGGCGGTGGTGGACACGGCCGGGCTTTCCGTCGATGCCGCCGCGGCAAGGCTGATCGATGCGGTGCGGCCGGTGCTGCAGAACGAAGCACGCAGCTTCGGGCTGCGCAGCGTGGCGCTGTAGGTCCGAACTCCCATGACCGATAGCGCCGTCGCAATCTCCATGTTCGAGCGGATCGGCGGCAGCACCACGATCAATCGACTGGTCGATCGTTTCTATGAGCGGATGGATACGCTGCCGGAGGCGAAGATCATTCGCGCGATGCATGCGGACGACCTGGGCCTCATCAGGGATGTGCTGAAGCGCTATCTCACCGAATGGACCGGTGGCCCGAAACTGTATTCAGTCGAGAAGGGCCACCCGCGGCTGCGCCAGCGCCACATCGGCTTTGCCATTGGCGACGCCGAGCGCGACGCGTGGATGCTTTGCATGCGCGGCGCGCTGGAGGAGACGGTCGTCGACACTGCCGCGCGGCAGGATCTCGAGCGCGCTCTGTCGGGCCTCGCCGACTGGATGCGCAACCGGACGTGAGCGGCCAAGGGATGAGCGGAGCGAGAATCCAGATCGCGTCTCAATGACCTTCCCTGGTCTCGTTGCGCTCACCAATGCCAAAGCGCGATGAGATTGGATTGAATCGCCGTCGCGCTTCAGCTTATTGACGAGCCACAACGACCATTCGTCAGGTGATCTTCGATGCGGCGATCGTCGCCTGACTGATGCCCAGTCTCGGAGCGATCTGGTTGGCGATTTGCGCTCCGAGCCATACACCTCCGGTGTGTCCGAGATGAACCGGCGTGGGAATCCCGAATTCGTCGGCAGTGTTTGCGGGGTTGCGTTTGGTGATGCCGTCAAACTGCCAGTGCACGCCGAGATAGACGCGACTGACGGAATTGTCGGTGATTGCGCGCCAGAGACTGTCGTGACTGAGCGTCAGATGGTCGCGCGGAAGCATCGTTCGCGGATCGATGTTGCGGCCATTGTATTCGTCGGAGACGAAATCAAAGGCGAACTTATCGACCCCGTGCTGGTTGAACGACGTGACGCCCTTTTCGACGAGGAAGAGCCTCAACAGCTGGAATGCCGCCGCACCGAACGTCGCATGTCCGGAGGGGTAGGCCGGAAAGTCCGGCGTCAAGCCGATGCCGCTTCCGTTGGTGTCGGGGCGGCCGAGCGGCAGCCAGCCCGGTATGGCTTTCCCATTGCCCGCAACGGCTTTTTGAATGCCCACCGCGGGACGCCACATCATGTGCGTGTCGGCATATTTGTAGTGCCACGCGTCGATCCCGGCATCTGCCATTGCGATCGCGGCGCCTCCGACGATCGTGAGCTCGTCGGCGAGGTTCAATTTGCCGGGGGTCCGTGCCTCGATCGCGTCCAGAGCCGTCAGCAAGACCTGGAGGTAGAGTCGCGGCGGGGTGCCGAGCTCAGGCGGGCCATCATAGCCCCATGCGATGCCGACCACTTCTTCGGCCAAGGTCCGAGAGCCCGCCGTGCGCTGAAGGCCTCCCTTCTCCACGACCTTGGCGAAATCGGCCTGATAGTGCGGCGTCGGCTCGACCTGCGTTGGCGAGATTCGGCCGGGAGGCGGTGGAAAGTTCGCGATTCGCGTCGCGAGCAGGGGCGTGCACTCGCCCCATTTTCCGCCGGCGTAACGCTGGGTCGGCTGGTTCGGAGGGGCAATATGCGTATAGGGCGCGCCGGTAGCGACATATTGATCCGCAGCGGCGTTGGTCGCATCGCTTGTGCCGAGGGCGTGCACCGCGTCGCCGAACGCGCGGCCGGCGTGCTCCGACGCGCTCCCGGGCTGCCCGAGGCCGAAATACTCGAGCCACGTGCTCCAAGCCGGATCCAGGAAGCGGGTCTGATTTGGATATCGCCTGAGCAACACTTGGGCGCAGGCGGCGGCCGCCGCGATCTGGGCGTTCGCATCGCCAAGACCGGGCGGTGCGGCGACGTTCAAAAGACGGGAACGGCTGCTTGCATGTGCATGGGCGTCATTGAGCGCGGCGAGTGCCATGCCCAGCGCCCGCGCCGTCAAAAAGGGACCCTTTTGATCGCCGGGGCTGAGCGCTTGCGTATGATCCCGGCGGATGCATTCGATTGCCATATCGACCCAGTAGCGAAGCTGTTTAGAAGTCGCGGTCATTCCTAATCTCCTTCAATATTGTCGGTCACGTTCAAATGAAGATAGCGCCACGTACAATCTTGGCGTGCGGCGCCTGCATGCTATTCGTGGGGGCGAGGTGCGGATGTGATCCAACTTACAGGCGTGGCGATTCGCCGCGGCGCGGGTCCGCCTAAAGCTGCGTCTGCTGAATGGAGACAAGATGCGCCTAGAGAAGGCGATCCTTTATGGCCACTGCGCCCTCACGCAACAGTGGCAAAAATCGCTCGATCAACTCCTGCGCCGGCACGCGGTCGACATGGGCGCCCATGTTGATAGCGGCGACGATGACATCGTCATAACGACGCACCGGGACGGAGATTGAGCGGAAATGCGGCTCGGCTTCGCGGTCGACTAGCGAATAGCCCTGCGCGCGGTCGGCGACGATGCGCGCGAGCAGTGCCTTGGGATCGGTTACAGCATCGGGCGTCAGCGCCTCGCGCTTCATCGCTTTCAGCCGTGCGGCGAGATCGGCATCGTCGAGCTGGCCGAGCATGGCGCGACCGACGGAGGTGCAAAACGCTGGAAGCCGGTAGCCGATGTCCAGCCCACCCGAAAACATCCGCGCCGGACTGCTGCGCGCGATGAACACGACCTCATTGCCGTCGAGCACCGCGAGCGAGGAGATTTCGTTGGCCGCTGTCGCGACGCGGTCGAGCACTGGTTGCAGGACCGTGACGAGCTGGTTCGACCGCAGGTAGGACGCGGCGAGTGTCAGCACATGTGGCGTCAGCGAGAACAGCTTGCCGTCGCCACTGACGAAGCCGCCGCGCTGGAGCGTGAACAACATGCGCCGCGCGGTGGCGCGTGGAAGCTCGGCGGCACGGGCGAGATCGCTGAGCGTCATCGGCCCGGCCGTGGTGCCGAAGCACTGCAGCAGGCGCAGCCCGCGGTCGAGGCTCTCGACGAAATCCGTCGCGCGCTCGTCGCTCTCGCTTCGTTTCAGCTTGGGCATGATGTCAGGGTCCTGCAAAATAGTGCTTGCTGGCGGATCAAGGCATGTCATAATTCGCCCATTCGTTCAATAGGCGAACAACCGCCACTCCACAGAGGATGCACTCGCCATGATGAGCCAGGAGCAGAACGACTTGATCACCCGCACCGGGCCGAAGGACCCATGTGGCAAGCTGATGCGGAGCTACTGGCAGCCGGCGGCGCTGGTGGACGAGCTCGACGGCGATCGTCCGATCCGTCCCATCAGATTGCTCGGCGAAAACCTGGTGCTGTTCCGCGACGAGACCGGCCGTTACGGCCTGATCGATCGCCACTGCGCGCATCGCGGCGCCGATCTCGCCTTCGGACGGCTCGAGCACGGCGGCCTGCGCTGCGCCTTCCATGGCTGGCTGTTCGACGCCACCGGCCAGTGCATCGAGACCCCGGCCGAGCCGAAGGATTCAAAACTCTGCCAGAACATCCGCCAGCGCTCTTATCCCGTGGTGGAGAAGAGCGGCATCCTTTGGGCCTGGCTCGGCGAGGGTGAGCCGCCGGCCTTTCCGGAGCTCGACTGTTTTGTCGCGCCCGATACCCACACCTTTGCATTCAAGGGCCACATGGCCTGCAACTGGTTGCAGGCGCTCGAAGTCGGCATCGATCCCGCGCACGCCTCCTATCTGCATCGCTTCTTCGAGGACGAGGACACCTCGACGGCCTACGGCAAGCAGTTCCGCGGCGCCTCGGCCGGCAGCGACTTGCCGATGACGAAGATTTTGCGCGAATACGATCGCCCGATCATCAATGTCGAGCACACCGAATACGGCCTGCGGCTGATCGCGCTGCGCGAGATCGACGAGGAGCGCACCCATGTTCGCGTCACCAACCAGCTCTTCCCGCACGGCTTCGTCATCCCCATGAGCACGGAGATGACGATCACGCAGTGGCACGTGCCGGTCGACGACGAGAACTGCTACTGGTACGCGATCTTCACCAGCTATTCGAATCCGGTCGACAAGAAGAAGATGCGCGACCAGCGGCTCGAGCTCTATGAGCTGCCGGACTACAAATCTCGCAAGAACAGGACCAACGATTACGGCTTCGACCCGCACGAGCAGCAGACGGCGACCTATACCGGTATGGGTACCGACATCAACGTGCACGACCAGTGGGCGGTGGAATCGATGGGCGCGATCCAGGATCGCACCAAGGAGCACCTCGGCACGAGCGACAAGGCGATCGTGCAATACCGCCGCCTGCTGCGGCAGGAGATCGAGAAAGTCGCAGGCGGCGAGAAGCCGATGCTGCATCTCGACGAGGCCACCGCACGTTCGATCCAGGGCCCGGCGACCATGGACGGCATCGGGCCGACACGAGGCTGGGAGATCTACTGGATGGAAGTCGACGTCAAGCGCCGCCGCAGCGCGCCATGGACGGCCCCGGTGCCGAAGGAGATCGCGGACAACGTGCATCGGCTGACGGCGGCGGAGTGAGAATGCCGTTGGGCAGCGGCGGGCGCCACATACTCCACTGTCATGCTCCGCGAAAGCGGGGCATCCAGTACGCCGCGGCCTCTCGTGGACAAACGAACGTCTCTGGAATACTGGATCGTCCGCCTTCGCGGACGATGACAGCGTGGGCAATGCTCTCGCCGACTAGCAAGGAGCAACCAAAGTGACTTTCGTCGCGCGTCATGCGCTGTGGTCGGATGAGCAGAAGGACGCGGCGGCGCGTATGCGCCGCATCGTCGAGGAGAAGAACCTCGAGGTCATCCGCCTCGCCTTCCCGGACCAGCACGGCATTTTGCGCGGCAAGACCATCGTCGCGGCCGAGGCGATCGCGTCGCTGGAGAGCGGCTGCTCCATCACCACCACCATGCTCGCCAAGGACACCTCGCACCGCACGGTGTTTCCGGTGTTCACCTCGGGCGGCGGCTTCGGGATGAAGGAGATGGAGGGCGCGGCAGACGTGCTGATGGTCGCAGATCCCACGACGTTTCGCGTTTTGCCATGGGCGCCGACCACGGGATGGGTGCTGTGCGACCTCTATTTCAATGACGGCCGTCCCGTGCCGTTCGCGACGCGCGGGCTGTATCGCAAGGTGCTCGACGAACTCGCAAGCCGCGGCCACGATTTCGTGGCGGGCCTCGAGGTCGAATTCCACATCTTCAAGCTCGACGATCCGCATATGCGGCCCGAGGACGCCGGCCAGCCCGGCACGCCGCCGTCGGTGAGCCTGCTCAGCCACGGCTATCAATACCTCACCGAGCAGCGCTTCGATCAGATGGAGCCGGTGCTGGAGATCCTGCGGCGCGACATCGTCGCGCTCGGATTGCCTTTGCGCTCGGTCGAGGTCGAATTCGGGCCGAGCCAGTGTGAGTTCACCTTCGCGCCGAAGAAGGGGCTGGAGCCTGCCGACAACATGGTGCTGTTTCGCTCCGCCGTGAAGCAGATCGCGCACCGCCACGGCTATCACGCCACCTTCATGTGCCGGCCGAAGCTGCCGAACCTGTTCGCAAGCGGCTGGCATCTGCACCAATCGATCGTCTCGCGCGCGAGCGGCGACAACCAGTTCATGGCGAACGATGGCAGCGAACCGCTCAGCGCGTTCGGCAAGGCCTATCTCGCCGGCCTGCTCGATCACGCCCGCGCCTCCACATTGTTCACCACCCCGACTATCAATGGCTACAAGCGCTACCGCTCCTATTCGCTGGCGCCGGACCGCGCGATCTGGGGCCGCGACAATCGCGGCGTGATGATCCGCGTGCTCGGCGCTGCCGGCGATGCCGCCACGCGCCTGGAAAACCGCATCGGCGAGCCCGCCGCCAATCCCTATCTCTACATGGCCTCGCAGATTCTCTCCGGCCTCGACGGCGTCGACCGCAAGCTCGATCCCGGCCCGTCGGCCGACACACCCTACGAAACCAAGGCGCCGCTCTTGCCGAAGTCGCTGCGCGATGCGGTCAGCGCGCTGAAGGACGATCCGTTCTTCCGCGAAAAGCTCGGTGCCGAGTTCGTCGATTACTACACCCACATCAAGAATGCCGAGATCGACCGCTTCCTGTCCGAGGTGACCGACTGGGAGCACCGCGAATATTTCGAGGTGTTTTGAGCCGCCGCCAACCGGCCGCTGATCCCCGCAACACGGCCGGATTTTCCAGGAGTACCATGATGCGGTTACGCCCGGCGGTCCTGCTATTTTCCCTGACACTGTTCGCGCCAGCCCTGTCCGCGCCAGCTTTGGCCGATTGGCAGGCGAGCACCGTACGGACCCCCGGCCGCGTCAGCGAAATTGATCTAGCGGATAGCGACATCCGAATTGCAATCGGCACGAATTGGTACCAGTTCGACGCGAAAGCGATGCGCATGGTGCCGGCCGCGGCGCTCGAACGTCCGGCGCCGCCGCCCGGGGCCCTTGCGGATGGGCGCGTCGCGACAGGCCGCGACACCGTCGCCCGTGCTTGGCTCGCTGAGCCGACCGAACGCTATCGCCATGGCGTCCTCGGCGACGTCATCGAGGCCGGCAGCCTGGTGATCGAGCCGCGCGAGGGTGGGCCACGCACGCTGCGCCTGGATGGTGACGCCGTGTTCGAAGACCTCGAGCCGCGCGTCGCCGCGATCGGCGGCCGCGAAAGGATTGTGCTGGTCAAATCCTATCTGAAACGCGGCTCCGCGCTGGCTGTCATTGATCCCGCCTCGGCGGCCATCGTTGCGGAGACGCCTCCGATCGGCCACGCCCATGCTTGGCTCAACCCGGCCGGCATCGCCGATTTCGACGGCGATGGCACCACGGATATCGTGCTTGTCCGCCAGCCTCATGTGCTCGGGATTCTCGAAATGTGGTCCTGGCGGCATGATCGTTTGGAAAAATCGGCGGAAGTCTCCGACGTATCGAACCATTTCATCGGCTCGCGATCGCTGCACATGAGCTTTACGGCCGATTTCGATGGCGACGGCCATCCAGATCTCGCGGTGCCGGACCTCGAACGGCGAACGCTGCGGCTCATCGGGTTCGTCGCTGGTCCGCATGACATCGCGCGCATCAGGCTTCCGGCAAGGATCGCGACGAATATCGGCGGCATGAAATACCGCGATCATCCCGCACTCGTGTTCGGCCTCGAGGATGGTCGGCTGATGTTGGTCCACGATTAGGATCGCCGGGGCGCCGAGCCAACGACCATTACTCCGACAGGCCCTCACGCCGGCGTGAGCCGGTTTCGCGCCGGTGCTTCCGACGAAACCTTTGACATTGCCGACGAAGTCATTTTTCCGCCCCCGCGAAGATGGCCGGAAACGATGGAGGGTCACAATCCCCGGACTGATCAACAACGGAGTTCGATCATGTGGGATCATCTGTTCAGCTTGATTTATCGCCTGTCCTGCCGTGCCACCCTGATCGAAATCGGGATGGGCCGCTCGTCGCGATAGAGACAGGCGAGTTAGGTAAGACGGATTGACCAGATAACGGAGGGTGTCATGCGAAAGCTGATTCTGATCGCGGCAATGTCGCTGCTGGCAAGCCAGGCCTATGCCGGCGGACCGCGGAGCCTCAGCCTTGCAGCGACAAATGCGAGCCAGCAGACCGCCGACTCGGCAACGACAGCAGCAACGCCGCCACAAGCTCCGGCGGCAGCGCCCACGAATGTCCAGACGGCGACCACCGCCCCAGCTTCAACGCCTCCGGCAGCGACTGCCACAACAACCGCGACCGCTCCGGCCGCAACTCAGCCCAGCGCCGCGCCGGTTGCCAGCGCGAGAGAAACGGCAAAGCCGAAACGTCGCCAGCCATCCACCGAGGCACGCGTGATCCGCGAACTGCATCGGCATGGGATTTATTGGTGATTGCCAACGTCGTCCTGGCGAAGGCCAGGACCCATTACCCCAAAAAGGGTTTGGCGAAGACCGTTGTTCGGTACTGATACTGCCCTCATAGGGAGACCTCGCGGTATGGGTCCTGGCTTTCGCCAGGACGACACCGAGGGAAGCTGCAACGGCGTACCGCCCCTCGCCGCCCCGTCAAATCCCCAGATATTTGTGCTGCAGATCCGGCTCGGCCATCAGCTCTTCAGAGGTGCCGCTCCACACCGTCTTGCCGCGCTCGATGATGGTGTGGCGGTCGCAGATGCGGGCAAGGTGGTCGACGTTCTTGTCCACGACCAGGATCGACTGTCCCCGGCTCTTGAGCAGCGACAGGCAGCTCCAGATCTCTTCGCGGATCAGGGGCGCCAGGCCTTCGGTCGCTTCATCCAGGATGAGGAGCTTCGGGTTGGTCATCAGCGCGCGGCCGATCGCGAGCATCTGCTGCTCGCCGCCGGAGAGCTGGTTGCCCATGTTGGAGGCGCGCTCGGCCAGGCGCGGAAACATCACGTAGATTGCCGCCAGCGTCCACGGATTGCTGCTGTCGAAACGATCGGCGGCGGCCGCGACCAGGTTCTCGCGCACGGTGAGGTTCGGGAAGATCTGCCGCCCCTCGGGGACGAGGCCGACACCGAGTTGCGCTATCCTGTAGGACGGTTGTGTCCGCACTTCCGTGCCTGCAAAGCGGATGCTGCCGGCGCGCGCCGGCGTCAGGCCCATGATGGAGCGGATGGTCGTGGTCTTGCCCATCCCGTTGCGGCCCATCAGCGAGACCATCTCGCCTGATTTGACCGACAGGGACAAGCCGAACAGCACCTGGGACAGGCCGTAGCAGGTCTCGATGCCGTCGACCTCGAGCAGCGTGTCACCCATCCCTCTTTCAGCCATGGTGCGTCACCACATGCGCCTCGCCCAGATAGGCGCGCTTGACGTCCTCGTTCGCGCGGATCGCGGCCGGATCGCCGGAGGCGATGACGCGGCCATAGACCAGAACCGAGATACGGTCGGCCAGCGCAAACACCGCCGGCATGTCGTGCTCGACCAACACGATCGAGACCTCTTTGCGCAGCTCCTGGAGCAGCTGCACCATGCGCTGGGACTCGGTGACGCCGAGGCCCGCCATCGGTTCGTCGAGCAGCAAAAGCTTCGGCTTGCTTGCCAGCGCAACCGCCAGCTCGATCTGGCGACGCTCACCATGGCTGAGCCTGGACACCAGGACATCGGCACGATGGGCGAGACCGACGCGGTCGAGCGCGGCATGCGCGGCATCGCGCAGGCCTTTCTCCTTGCGCGCATTGGCAAAGAAGCGGAACGAGGTGCCGGCATGCGCTTGCGCCGCAAGCGCGACATTGTCGGCGGCGGTGAAATCGAGCAGCAGCGAGGTGATCTGGAACGAACGTGCCAGGCCCAGCGCGCAGCGGCGATGCGCCGGCAGATAGGTGATGTCGCGCCCCGCCAGCGAGACGCTGCCGGAATGCGGCTCCAGATGCCCGGTGAGTTGGCTGATCAGCGTGGTCTTGCCGGCGCCGTTCGGGCCGATGATGGCGTGCAGCTCACCCGCCGCGACGTCGAGCGAGACGTTGTCCGTCGCAACGATGCCGCCGAAGCGGCGCACCAGCCTGTCGACGCGGAGCAGCGGTTCAGCCACGATTGAGCCTCCCGAGCAGGCCCATGATGCCACCGCGGCCGAACAGCACGATCAGCAGCAGCATCGGGCCCATGATCAGCGCCCAATATTCGGTGAGCTGCGACAAAAACTCTTCCAGCAGCAAATACACCACCGCGCCGATGACCGGACCGAACAGCGTGCCCATGCCCCCGAGGATCACCATCACCATGAGGTCGCCCGAGCGCGTCCAGTACATCACGGCCGGGCTGACGAAATCGGTGTTGTTGGCGAGCAGCGCGCCGGCGAGGCCGCACATCATGCCCGAGATGACGAAGCAGACCAGCTGGTAGCGTTTCGAGGGAAAGCCGATCGCCTGCATGCGCTGCTCGTTGGAGCGCAGGCCCTGCAGGACGAGGCCGAAGCGCGAATTGGCGATGCGCCAGATCAGGAAGACCACGCCGAACAGGCAGGCGAGGCAGAGATAATAAAACTGCGTCCGGTTCGACAGATTGATCAGCCCAGAGAAGTCGCTGCGCTTGTAGACGGTGAGGCCGTCATCGCCGCCATAACGCGCCAGCCCCGAGGCGACGTAATAGGCCATCTGCGCGAAGGCGAGCGTGATCATGATGAAGTAAACGCCACGCGTGCGAAGCGAGAGCGCGCCTATCACCAGCGCGTAAGTCGCGGAGGCCGCGAGCGCGACCGGAAACTGGATGAAGCCGCTTCCGACGCCTTCCTGCGCCAGCATGCCGACCGCGTAACCGCCAATGCCGAGATAGGCGGCGTGGCCAAAACTCATCATGCCGCCAAAACCCATGATGAGGTTGAGGCTCGCGGCCGCCAGCGCCAGGATGACGATGCGGGTGAACAGCGTCAGGATGAAGATGTTGCCTGAGAGTTGCGAATAGAGCGGCAGCAGCACGAGGCCCGCCAGCATCAGGGCCGTCACGGCCTTGCTCACAGTGAATGACTTCATCGACGGTTGGCCGGAAACAGCCCCTCCGGCCGCACCACCAGCACGATCGCCATCAACAGGTAGATCAGCATGGACGACAGCGCGGGCGCGGCGGTGGAGGCCGCGGCGCCGCTCAGCACCTGCCGCAGCAGATTGGGCAGGAAGGCGCGGCCGAGCGTGTCGATCATACCGACGAAGATCGCGGCCAGGAACGCGCCGCGGATCGAGCCGATACCGCCGATCACGATGATGACGAAGGCGAGGATCAGGATGTTCTCGCCCATGCCGATCTGCACGGTAAGGATCGGCGCCTGCATCAGACCGGCAAGGCCCGCGAGCGCGGCACCGAGGCCGAACACCAGGGTGTAGAGCAGCTTGATGTTGATGCCGAGCGCGCCGATCATCTCGCGGTTGGAGGCGCCGGCGCGGATCAGCATGCCGATGCGGGTGCGCATCACGCCGAGATAGAGCAGCAGCGCAACCAGCAGCGCCACGACGATGATGGCCAGGCGATAAGCGGGATAGTGAATGCCCGGCAGGATCGGCACCGGCACCGTGAGCCAGGCCGGGAGCGGCAGCGCCAGCCCGGCAGGACCCCAGATCAGCCGCACGGCCTCGTTGAAGAACAGGATCAGGCCGAAGGTCGCGAGCACGTGGTCGAGATGGTCGCGTCCGTAGAGATGCCGCAGCGCGGTCATCTCGAGCACGATGCCGAGCACCAAGGTCGCGCCGAGCGCCAAGAGCGCGCCGAGCAGGAAGCTGCCGGTCCAGGCTGCGAAGGTCGCGGCGAAATAGGCGCCCATCATGTAGAGCGAGCCGTGCGCGAGGTTGACGAGATCCATGATCCCGAACACCAGCGTCAGGCCGGCGGCGAGCAGGAACAGCAGCAGGCCGAACTGCAAACCGTTCAAGAACTGTTCGACGACGAGCAGCATCAAAACTCTTTCAGGCGCACGCAGGTTCGCGCCGATGTTCGAACACGGTCGCCATCAGTGAAAGAGCTCCCCCTGCCTGTACAAGGCGGAAAAATGGGTAATGGCAGTATCGTTCCGAGGCAAGAGCGATTCGACATCCAACATGCACTTTGTTGCATGCCGATGCATGCGATCGATCCTGGCCCTGTAATCGGCCCTTGCAAGAAGACTGCCGCGCAGGATGGGTCAACCTGCCGCACCCAAACGGATCACCCTCCCTCCGTTGCCGGAGAGAGGGTGTGAAAATCGTCGCAACGTTGGGAAGGAGACGCCTAGTGCGACGTCATCTGCCGGGAATGGTCATCCGGTTCGGCGAGCACGCTGTTGGCTGTCGAGGCCTCCAGCGCCGCCATCCGGAAAAGATAGGCGAGCGTCGCCAATCCGGTGTCTTCCGCCATCTCCGCGAGTTCGAGCGCCATGTCGGACATGTAGCCGAGATTTTCGTCCTTGATTTGCGCCATGATCTGGCTGTCCCTCATCATATTCGACATCTCAGGCGCTCTTTCGTTGCGCGGCAGCGAGGCCGCAGCGGTTGGCAAGGGCGATGCAATCGATACGCGGACCGTCCTGATGCATGACGTTTGTCATTCCGATACGGTCACACATGGCATCCAGCGACTCTTGACGGATCTCGATCGTGGCCGCCATCGTCCAGGAATTCTCGACCAGCGCCGGCAATCCCAGCGGCGTGACGATGAATCCGATCTCGTGGAAGCGCGGCAGCCACCAGGTCTCCATGACAAGACAGAGACGCTCGATGCCCTGATCGAGACAGAACTCTTGCGCCGCTGCCATCAGTTGCCAATTGAACGCACCGTCGCGGCGCTCCCGCGAAACGAAGAAGCGTGACCACTCCCAGACGAGCGGGTTGGAGGGGCAACCGCGCACCGCGGCGAGATGCGGGAAGACCTCGCTCATCATCGTCGGCTTGGTGGTGGGATACAGGCGGGAGCCGCCGAGCACCCGGCGATTTTCGAGAGCCAGCAGGTAGATCGCGTCCTCATTGTCGTAGCTATCGAGTTCGCGGCCATCGGGCTTGCGCAGCGCCTCCCATTTCCGCTCCTCGACAAAAATCTGGTGACGCATCCTGAAATGTTGCTCGAGAACATCCTCGTAGAGGTGCCGGTTGGCGGCAGAAATCACATGAATCATTTATTCCCCCATTGTTCGAAATAAGGGGAACACTCACGGAAAACGGACAAAGCGACTATTGGGAAATTTCCCAGTAGGCGCGGATTTCAGGGGGTGATGATTCTGTGGCGGATCGCGATCGCAACCGCATGCGTCCGGTTGACGGCACCAAGCTTGCGCGCGGCAGTTGCAAGATGCTCTTCAGCGGTGCGCTGCGTGATGTGCAGGATCTCGCCGATTTCCCAGGCCGACTTGCCCTGCGAGGCCCAAGCGAGCACCTCGCGCTCGCGCGGGGTAAGGCGCATCGATCGATGCGGCGCCGGATGGAGCAAGCGGCGAATGTGCTCGAAGCCGTACATGCCGATCAGGTGCAGCGCCGGCTTGCTGCGCGCATTGAGGTCGAGGTGAACGCCACCGAGCGAGACGCCGGCCTCGTAGCCGGTCAATCCGTGGATCGGCACGACGAAGCCGCGCGACATGCGGAAATCGGCAGCGCGCCGCATCACCTCCACTGCGCCCGGCTCCAGCTCTGGATCGTACGGCGCCTCGGACCACTCGAAAGGGTTCACCGTCTGCCGGCATTTGCGGATTACGGGATCGACGCGGTCGTAGCCTTTCTGGGTATAGAGGCTGAACCACTCCGCCGGCCACTTCTTGGCGAGCACCATCTGGGAGAAGCGCTGATCGGGATTCGGCAAGCCGGTTACGATGATGTGCTCGAAGCCGTAGCGCCCGAACGCGGTCGCAAGCGCGTCCATGGCGTCGGGAACCTTGGTATAGGCTCCAAGCCCCTCAATGAAGTCGAGCGCTTCCCGGCCATAATCCACGGCGGACATCGGTGCGTTTCCTGACCCTCGCTGTCCGTTATAGCACGTCTTTGGGCACTGCCTCAATTCAGCGTTTCCGTAGTTTCCCGGTATCCCATTGACCCCGAAGGTTTAATCTACTTGTGGAAGAAGTGACGTCAAGATACACCTACGATGTCGAAGCGGGAACACCACGATGGAAGACGAGGACATCGCCCTCAACAGCGTGCTCGGCCTGGAACTCAACCGCGTGTTTTTTGCTGTCCGCGAAACGGCAAACAAGCAGAAGATCATCGAGTTCGCACGCGGAGTGCTGCAAAGCGAGCGCAGTAAGCCGGCGGAGAGCGCCTCGCCGGACGGACCGGCGAGCTAGAACGCAATTGAGGCAACCGACGCCGCTACAACAGATCGCGCGCCTTCCTTACCGCTGGCCGTCCTTACCGCTGGCTGACATCATGGCTCTCGTGAGATAATCGCCGCCAACGATTATCTTTCGGATGCCCGGGACATGATGACGCTGCGCCAGGTTGAAGTGATCCGTGCCGTGATGGTGACGGGCACTATCGGCGGCGCGGCGAAGCTGCTGAACGTTTCGGCGCCGGGTATCAGCCGCCTCGTCAAATACACCGAGCGCTCGCTCGGCATCCGCTTCTTCCAGCGCCAGAACGGCCGCTATTTCCCGACGCCGGAAGCCGAGAACATCTTCGAGCAGATCAACGGCGTCTACAAAAAGGTCGACGACCTCTCCGAGATCATCTCCAAAATCGGCCGCGGCGGATTGTCGGAGCTGCGGATCGGCTCGGTGCCGAGCATTTCGCAAGTCATGGTGCCGCGCGCAATCGAGCGGGTCCGGCGGCGCTATCCGGATCTCGGCATCGACATCAACATCCTCAAGCTCGAGGAAGCCATCGACTATCTCCTGCTCGGCCGCGGCGAGTGCGTTGCGATGAGCTACCGGCTCGAACATTCCGGGCTCGATTTCTTGCCGCTCGCCTCCGGCGAACTCTATTGCATCGTGCCGCCGGGCCACGAGCTCGCCGGCCGCAAGCAGGTCTCCGCGGCCGAGATCACCCGCTATCCGCTGATCGGCATCGATCCCAACGATCCCTACGGGCGGATCATGGCCGAGATCTTCGCGCGCCACCGGCTCGAGTACAACATCACCATCCGCGCCCGCTTCGGCACGACGGTCTGCGCGCTGGTGAAGGCGGGGCTCGGCATCGCCATCATCGACCAATTCACGGTTGCCCATGGCGGCTATCCCGGCATCGAGCTGATCAAGATCACCGAGCCGACGCGGTTCGACACCTATATCGCGGTGAAGCGCGGCGCGCCGTTGTCGCTTCACGTCGAGTATTTCATCGAGGCCCTGCGCGCCGAGATGCGCGCGGTCGAGCCGTCGCGGGGCAAAGGCAGGGCCGCGCCGCCACGCGGGCGGAGGAAGTAACATTATGTTAGGTTTGCAGGACAAGAGGGTAATTGTGTTAGGCGGGGGAAGCGCTATCGTCGCACGCGGAAGCCCCTTGGAATTGCGCAGATTTCTCCGCTAATGGCCGGGACCGAACGCTCCCAACGAGACGATAGCGAACCATGTCAAAGCCCGGACACGCCGCCAGCAAAAAGCTTCTCACCGGCTTGATCGGCGCTCCCATTGCGCATTCCGCATCCCCCGCCATGCACGAGCGCGCCGCCGAGGCGCTGGGCTTGCGCGGCCATTACCAGCTCATCGAGGTGGCCGGCGCCGGCTCGGCCGAGCTCGCCATGATGCTGGAAGGCGTGCGGCGCCTCGGCTTTGCCGGCGTCAACGTCACTTTTCCCTACAAGGAGGCGGTGGTCCCGCTGCTCGATGAACTGGCACCGGGTGCGGCCGCCATGGGGGCGGTCAACACCGTCGTCGTCAGCAACGGCCGGCTGATCGGCCACAACACCGACACGACGGGCTTTGCGCGCGCCGTCGCGCCGCTGCTGGCGCCCTCTGGAAACGCGGTCGCCGTGATCGGCACCGGCGGCGTCGGCAAGGCGATCGCCTTTGCGCTGGCGAGCCTTGACGTGACCGACATCCGCATCTTCGACAGCGAGCCGGCACGCGCCGAAAAACTCGCCGCGCTGCTCGTCAAGCAGGGTGGCGCCAGGGTCGCCGCAAGCGCCGAGGCCGCGCTCGACGGCGCAACAGGCCTCGTCAACGGCACGCCGGTCGGCATGCTGCCGAACCGGGAAACGCCGGTCGCGCCGACGCTGCTGCGTCAAAACCTATGGGTCGCCGATGCCGTCTACTCGCCGCTGATCACGCCGCTGCTGGCGGCCGCCCAAGCCAAGGGCGCGCGGATCATGACCGGGCGGGAGCTTGCGATCTACCAGGCCGCCGACGCTTTCGAACTGTTCACGGGCCTCGCCCCATCGACCGAGGTCATGGGAGAGGCATTCGACGAGGTGATGGCGGCACGAAGCTCGGCCTATCAGGCAGCGTAATCGAAGCGGCCGGACACAAGGCCGCACGCAACATCAACGAAAAAATCGGAGGAGAGACCATGAAATCGACCATTCTGGCGGGCGCCCTGCTTGCCTTCGCGACCGCAACCAGTGTCCACGCCCAGGCGATCAAGCTCGCCGACGTCGCCGAGCTTTCCGGCGGCGGCGCCACCGTCGGCACCAATTGGAAGAACGGCATCGACCTCGCGATCGAGGAGATCAACGCCAAGGGCGGCGTGCTCGGCCGCAAGCTCGAAGTCACTCATGCGGACTCGCAATCCAACCCGGGCGTCGCGCGCGCGCAGGTGCAAAAGGCGCTCGACGCCGAGCCCTATGTGCTGCTCGGACCCGGCTATTCCGGCTCCGTGAAGGTCACCGCGCCGCTGGCGGCCGAGGCCGGCATCGCGCAGATCATGGGCGGCGAAGCCGCCGAGCTGACGCAGGCCGGAAACAAATTCCTGTTCCGCACCTCGTTCGGCCAGCAATCCTCGATGCCGAAGGTCGCCAAATACATTCACGACGACATGAAGGCGAAGTCGGTCGCTGTGGTCTGGGTCAACAATGACTTTGGCCGCGGCGGTCGCGATGTCGTCGTCAAGGAGCTCGACCGCCTCGGCTCCAAGGTGGTCGCCGATCTCTCCACCGAGGCGGGCCAGGCCGATTTCGCCGCCGACGTCGGCAAGATCAAGGCTGCCAATCCCGACGCCGTGTTCGTCTATCTCAACGAAGAAGAGAGCGCACGCATCCTGAAGGAGCTGAAGCGCCAGGGCGTCACCGCGCCGCTGATGGGCGAGACCACGCTGATCGGGCAGAAGGTGATCGAACTCGCAGGCGATGCCGCCAACGGCGCGCGCGGCCATGTCGGTCTCACCACCGACGCGCCGGTCGACCTGATCAAGGCGTTTCGCGACAAGTTCGCGAAGAAGTACAATTACGTGCCCGACCATAACGGCCTGAAGGGCTATCTCGCGGTCTACATGGTGAAGGCCACGACCGACAAGATGGGCAAGGTCGATTCCAAGGCGTTCGCCGACAATCTGCATGGCCTGACCATCAAGGCCGCGGACGAGCCGGGCATCCTGATGGACGTCACCTTCAGCGACACCGGCGACATCGATCGCCAGAGCTTTCTTGTCGAGGTGGTCGAAGGCAAGCAAGTCGTGAAGCAGGTGCTGCCGAAGGTGAAATGAGGCTCTGCCCTTCTGCCTCGCCCCGCTCTTCGCGGGGAGAGATCTTTCGTCTCCCTCTCCCCGCCCCTGCGCGGGGAGAGGGCGGGGTGAGGGGCTGGTTCCGCGAATACGGTGACAATTGAGGTCGCGGAAAGAGCCCCTCACCCCGACCCTCTCCCCGAAAGAACGGGGAGAGGGAGAAAAGGAAGACCGGGGAGAGCGAGAAGACAGGGCGCGAGCGCCGAGAGGGGAAAATGTCCAATCTGTTCGATCTTCTGGTCGCGGGACTTGCAACCGGTGCGATCTATGCGCTGGTCGCGGTCGGCTTTACGTTGCTGTGGCAGACCTCGCAGACTATCAATTTCGCGCAAGGCGAGTTCGTGATGCTGCCGGCGTTCCTGATGCTGGCGGCGATGCATGCCGGCGCGCCGTTCTGGCTCGCGATCATCCTCGGCATCCTGCTCTCGATGCTCCTGCTCGGCCTCGCCTTCAAGATGCTGCTGGTGGATCCGATGACGCGCCATGGCGTGCTGCCGCTGGCGATCGCGACGATGGCGCTCGCGATCGGCCTCAAGGAGGCCGTAAAACAGTTCTTCAGCGCCGAAGCCTCACCGTTCCCCTCGATCGTGCCGACCGGCGACGTCTCCATCCTCGGCCATGCCGTCTCGCTGCAAAGCATCGGGGTCCTCGTCCTCGCTATCCTTGCCGTCTTCGGCTTGACTGCGCTTCTCAACCGCACCTCGCTCGGCCACCAGATGCAGGCGGCGGCGCAGAACCCGACGGTGGCACGCATCATCGGCGTTCCCGTCGAGCGCATGATCCTCCTGACCTTCCTGATCAACGCGTTCCTGGTCGCTCTCGCCTCGCTGTTGATCACGCCGATCTACCTCGCGAAATTCACGTCCGGCGAGGTGCTGGGCCAGGCCGCCTTCATCGCCGCGATCGTCGGCGGGTTCAACCAGGTGCGCGGCGCGATCGCAGGCGGTCTCCTGATCGGCGTGCTCGACAATCTCGCGGCCGCCTATGTCTCGACGCAGTACCGCGCCGCCGTGCCGATGATCTTCCTGATCGCCGTCATCCTGTTCCGGCCGCAGGGCCTGCTCGGCCGCGCCGAGGAGCGCACCGTATGAGCGGCTTCGCCAAACCTCTGAAGATCGCGTTCGGCCTCATCGTGATCGCTGCGCTGATCGTCGTTCCCATGAATTTCAACCGCTATGGCCTGTTCATCCTGAGCCAGTGGGCGGTGATGGCCATCGCCGCAATGGGCCTCAACCTCACGCTCGGTTATGCCGGCCAGGTCTCGCTGGCGCAGGGTGCCTTCGTCGGCATCGGCGCTTACGCCGCGGCGATCATGACCACCCATGGCTGGCCGCTGCCGGCGGCGATCGTCGTCGCGATCGCCTTGAGCTTCGCGGTCGGCTGGGTGCTCGGCTATCCCGCGCTGCGGGTGCAGCACCACTACCTCGCCTTCGTCACGCTCGCCTTCTCCACGCTGGCCTTCCTGGTGTTTCGCAACGAGAGCTGGCTCACCGGCGGCATCTACGGCATCTCCAACATTCCGCGTCCGCACATCTTCGGCATCACGACCAACAAGCCGCTGCCGTTCTACTATGTCTGTCTCGGCTCGCTCGCGATCGTTTCGCTCGCGGTGTGGTGGCTGATCCGCTCGCCCTGGGGCCGCGCCTTCATGGCGCTGCGCGAAAACCCGCTGCGGGCGCAGTCGCTGGGCGTCGACACGCGACGCTATACGCTGATGGCGTTCGCGATCGGCTCCGCGCTCGGCGGGGTCGCCGGCGCGCTCTATGCGCCGCTGACGCAATATATCGATCCCGTGCCGTTCAACCTGTCGCTCTCGCTCGACCTCTTGATGATGGTGATCGTCGGCGGCGCCGGATTCTTCCTGGGTCCGTTCCTCGGCGCGATGATCGCGGTGCTGCTGCCGGAATGGCTGCGCTTCACCGAGGGCTATTATCTGATGCTCTACGCTATCGCGGTGATGGGGCTGCTGATCTGGTCGCCGACCGGCATTTTGGGAATCCTCGACCGCTATCTCGCCGAGCGGCGAACCAAAGCGGCCTCCGCCCAGCGCGCCGTCGCAAAGTCCCGGCTGGAGACGGTGCAATGAGCGCGGTCCTCGAAGTCACCGATATGAAGAAGAATTTTGGCGGCATCAGCGCCGTCGGCGGCGTCTCTTTCGACGTCCGCGAGGGCGAGATCCTCGGCCTGATCGGGCCGAACGGCTGCGGCAAGTCGACCCTGTTCAACTGCATCCTCGGCCAGCTCACGCCGAGCGGCGGCGAGGTCAAGCTCGACGGCAAGGTCGTCACGGGCTTGCGACCCGCCGAGCTCAACAAGCTCGGAGTCAGTCGCACGTTCCAGCTCCTGCAAGTGTTCCCAAAACTCTCGGTGCGCGAGAACCTGATCCTCGCAGGACAGGAGCACCAGGGCAGCATGGCCTCGCGCCTGGTCGGCCGCTCCGACGCCGGACTGACGGAGGCCGCCAACCAGATGATCGGCTTTTTCAAGCTCGATCATCTCGCCGACGAGCCGGCCGGCGGGCTCTCCTATGGCCAGCAAAAACTGCTCGACGCCGCCATGGCCTTCATGGGCGGACCGCGGCTGGTGCTGCTCGACGAGCCCGCCGGCGGCGTCAACCCGTCGATGCTGACGGACCTGAAGGAGCGGCTGGTTGCCATCAACCGCGAGAAGAACGCCACCTTCGTCGTGATCGAGCACAACATGGAATTCGTGATGTCGCTGTGCTCGCGCGTGATGGTGATGGCGGAAGGCAAGGTGCTGGCGATGGGACGGCCGGACGAGGTCCGCAAGGACCCTGCCGTGATCGAAGCCTATCTTGGACATTGAGGAACCAGCCATGAGCGATCCGATCCTCTCGGTTCACAATCTCGTCGGCGGCTACGGCAAGATGACGATCCTGAACGGCACCACCTTCGCCGTGCCGCAGGCCACCATCACCACCATCATCGGCCCGAACGGCGCCGGCAAGTCCACCGTGTTCAAGGCGATCTTCGGCCTGCTCAAGCTGCGCGAGGGCAAGATCAGCTTCGCCGGCCGCGACGTCACCAGTTTGAGCCAGCGCGCGCTGCTCAATGCCGGAATCTGCTACGTGCCGCAGGGCCGCAACATCTTTCCCGAGCTGTCGGTACGCCATAACGTCGAGCTCGGCGGCGTTTCCGCAGGCAAGGGCATCGACCTGCAGAGCCGGATCGAGGCCGCGCTCGACCTGTTCCCGGCACTGCGCCGGAAATCGACGCAGCAGGCCTCCACGCTGTCCGGCGGCGAGCAGAAGCAGCTCGAAATCGCCCGCTCGCTCCTGCTCGAGCCAAAGCTGGTGCTGATCGACGAGCCCTCGATCGGCCTGTCGCCGCTGATGGTGCAGCAGACTTTCGACATCCTGAAATCCCTGCGCGACCGCGGCGTCACCATTCTGATGATCGAGCAGAACGCACGCTCGGCGCTGGAGATATCCGACATCGGCATCGTGCTCGAGCTCGGCCAGACCCGCATGGTCGACGGCGCGAAGCGCATTTTGAATGATCCCCGCATCGGACAATTGTTCCTCGGCGGCGCGATGGAGGACAACGCAGCATGACCAAACGCTCGATCGCAACGGTCTCTCTCTCCGGCGCCCTTGACGAAAAGCTCCGCGCCATCGCCTCCGCCGGCTTCGACGCGGTCGAGATTTTCGAGAACGACCTGCTGTCGTTCGGCGCAAGCCCGCGCGAGGTGGCTCAGCTTTGCAAGGACCTCAATCTCGAGATCTGTGCGTTTCAGCCGTTTCGCGATTTCGAGGGCATGCCGGAGCCGCAGCGTTCGCGCAACTTTGCCCGCGCCGAACGCAAGTTCGACCTGATGCAGGAGCTCGGCACCGATCTGCTGCTGATCTGCTCCAACGTGTCGCCGGCCTCGCTCGGCGGCATCGACCGCGCCGCGGATGATTTTCGCGAACTTGGCGACCGCGCGGCCAAACGGTCCTTGCGCGTCGGCTACGAGGCATTGGCCTGGGGACGCCACGTCAACGATTACCGCGATGCCTGGGAGATCGTGCGGCGCGCCGATCACCCCGCGATCGGCGTCATTCTCGACAGCTTTCATGCGCTGGCCCCCGGCTTTCCGGTCCGCTCGATGGCCTCGATCCCCGGCGACAAGATCTTCCTGGTCCAGCTTGCGGACGCGCCGAAGCTCGAGCTCGACATCTTGTCCTGGAGCCGGCACTTCCGCTCCTTCCCCGGCCAGGGCGATCTGCCGGTCGGCGAGTTCATGGCGGCGATCGCGGCGACCGGCTATGCCGGGCCGCTATCGCTGGAGATCTTCAACGACCAATTCCGCGCCGGCTCGGCGGTACAGACCGCGGTCGACGGCCTGCGTTCGCTGATCCTGCTGGAGGACCAGCTTGCACCGGATTGGCCAAAGCTCATCAGCGAGCCCTTGGCACCGAAGCCCAAAAGTCGCGGCACCGGCTTCATCGAGTTTGCCGTCAACGAGACCAAGGCCGGCGAACTCGCCCACCTACTTTCGCAGCTCGGTTTCCGAAAGACCGGCAAGCATCGCAGCAAGGCGGTGGAGCGCTGGTCGCAGGGCAAGGTCGAGCTCGTCGTCAACTCCGAGACCGATGGCTTTGCGCATTCGCACTACGTGACGCATGGCCCCGGCGTCTGCGCCATCGCGCTCGACGTCGACAATGCCGGCCTCGTCATGCAGCGCGCCGAGACACTGAAAGCGCGCACCTTCTACCAGCCGGTCGGGCCGGGCGAGCTCGAGATCCCCGCAATCCACGGCGTCGGCGGCAGCCTGCTGTATTTTCTAGACCAAGCCGGCAAGAACTGGGACACGGATTTCGAACAGGTCCCGAGCGACGCTCGCGCGGACGCCCTGCTGGCCGTCGATCACATCGCGCAGTCGATGCCCTATGACGAGATGCTGTCGTGGCTGCTGTTCTACACCGGCATCCTCGACCTCAAGCGGCTGCCGCAGATGGAGATCGCCGATCCCAGAGGACTCGTGCAGAGCCAGGCCGTCGTCAACGGCGACCAGAGCCTGCGCTTCGTGCTCAACGGCTCATCCGCCAACCGCACGCTGCCGGCCCGTTTCATCTCGGAGTTCTTCGGCTCGGGCGTGCAGCACGTCGCGTTCACGTGCCCGGACATTTTCGCGGCGGTCGCGGAGATGCGCAAGCGCGGCGCGGATTTCCTCGATATTCCGGACAATTACTACGACGACATCGAAGCCAAATACGACCTCGCGCCCGACCTGATGGCGCAGCTGCGCGCCAACCACATTCTTTACGACCGCGAAGGCGACGGGGAGTTCTTCCAGGTCTACACCCACATCTTCGACGAGCGCTTCTTCTTCGAAATCGTGGAGCGAAGGGATTATCAGGGATTTGGTGCGGCCAATGCCGGCATCAGGCTCGCGGCGCAAGCCCGAGAGGTGCGGCCTGTGAGCATGCCGCGGGTGTAGCTGCCTCCACGCCGTCATTGCGAGGAGCCTTTGCGACGAAGCAATCCAGAATCCCTCTGCGGAAAGATTCTGGATTGCTTCGCTACGCTCGCAATGACGAAAGCGAGAGCTGAGAACCCCTCTCCCCGTAAGAACGGGGAGAGGAAGAAGCAATCAGCTCACTTCATCGCGCATTTGTCGTGAAAGCGATCCTGGTCGTTCTCGACGATGGTCGCGACCGTCTTCAGGGAGAGTTGGCCTTCGCCATCCTTGACCACGTCCTGCAGGTAGAAGTTCTGCACCGGGATGTGGTTCTTGCCGTACTTGAACGGGCCGCGCAGCGACTTGAAGTTGGCCTTCTCCATCTCGGCCTTCATCGCGTCCTTCTTGCTGGTGTCGCCCTTCACCGCGACCACCGCGCTGTTGATGAGTTGGGCCGCGTCGTAGGCTTGCGCGCCGTAATAGGTCGGGCGCAGGCCGGGATACTTCTTGCGGTAGTCGGCGACGAAGCGCTTGTTCTGCTCGTTGGGCAGATCATTCACCCATTCCTGCGCGCCGGGAACGCCGAGCGCGTTCTCCTTTTGCAGCGGCAGCGACAGCTCGTCGACGGTGAAAGCCGTGTAGAGCGGCATCGTGCTCTTCAGCCCGGCTTGCGCATATTGGTTGAGGAACTGCACGCCGGCTGCACCCGGATAGAACACGAAGATCGACTCGGCACCCGAGGCGCGCGCCTTGGACAGCTCGGCGGAGAAGTCGAGCTGGCTCGGCCAGACCGTGTATTCCTCGCCCTTGACCTCGCCCTTGAACGTGCTCTTCACGCCTGCGAGCATGTCCTTGCCAGCGGCGTAGTTCGGGCCGATCAGGAACACGCTCTTGACGCCCTTCTGGTTCATGTAGAGACCCATGGCGGCCGGGGTCTGGTCGTTCTGCCAGGAGGTCGAGAACACGTAAGGCGAACAGAGCTCGCCCGCGAGCTGCGACGGACCGGCATTGGCCGAGATCAGGATGGTCTGCGAATCCACGGCGGTCTTGAGCGAGGCCAGCAGCACGTTCGACCAGATGTAGCCGACGATGAAATCGACCTTGTCGGACTGGACCAGCTTCTCGGTCTTCTGCTTGCCGACGTCGGGCTTCTGCCCGTCGTCCTCGTAGATCACCTCGACCGGCTTGCCGTCCATCTTGCGGCCGATGTGATCCAGCGCGAGCTCGAACGAATTGCGCATGTCGTTGCCGATCACGGCGGTCGGGCCGCTGAAGGTCGAAACGAAGCCGATCTTGATGGTGTCGCCGGCGGATGCCGGGCTTGCCAGCACCAGCGCCGCTGCGCCCGCCAGCCAGAATGCCGTCCTCATAACAACTCCCCTCCATATTATTACGCCCGGAAGCGGGGTGATTGCCGCCCCGGGTCATCTCTATTGAACGCAAAATCTTGCGCGCCGCCAATGGCTCAGCGCCCGCCCCTGCACCATATTTCGCCCTGATCGGCGATAGCAAGAAATATAATTCTACTTACTTAGACGGAGGCTGCGGCGCTTTTTCGCGGGACGGCGATACACTCGATGCCCTTGGCCTATCCGTCCATTGATGATGGCTATTGGACCGCCACGCCCAATCCGCACTTAAATGAGAGAATAGAGCAGCGAGATTCGAGGGGCGCATCATGACCACGACACCGCATCGCGTCGTCATCGTCGGAGCCGGCTTCGGCGGGCTGGAGACGACCCACCGGCTCGCCGGCAGCCCGGTCGAGATCACGCTGATCGACCGCCGCAACCATCATTTGTTCCAGCCGCTGCTCTACCAGGTCGCGACCGCTTCGCTCGCCACCAGCGAGATCGCATGGCCGGTCCGGCACCTGATGCGCGACCGGCGCGATGTGACGACGCTGTTTGCGACCGTCAGCGGCGTCGACGCCGACAGGCGCTGCGTGCTGATCGACGACGGCAGCGAGGTGCCATACGACACGCTGGTGCTCGCGACCGGCGCGCGGCATGCCTATTTCGGCCACGACGAATGGGAGCAGTTCGCGCCCGGCCTGAAGACGCTGGAGGACGCGACGACGCTGCGGCGTCACATCCTGGTGGCGTTCGAGCGCGCCGAGCGTGAGACCGATCCGGCCAAGCGCGCGGCGCGGCTGACCTTCGTCATCGTCGGCGCCGGTCCAACGGGCGTGGAGCTCGCGGGCACCATCGCCGAGATGGCGCACCACACCTTGCCAGCCGACTTCCGCAACATCGACACCAACAAGGCGCGCGTCGTGCTGATCGAGGCCGGTCCGCGCGTGCTCGCAGGCTTTCCAGATGATCTCTCGGCCTATGCCCAGGCCTCGCTGGAAAAGATCGGCGTCGAGGTCGTGCTCGGACAGGCCGTCACCGAGATCAACCGCGAGGGCGTGGTGTTCGGCGGCAAGCTGCTCGAAGCCAAGACACGAATCTGGGCCGCCGGCGTGCGCGCCTCGCCCGCGGCCGAGTGGCTGGGTGCGCCGGCCGATCGTGCCGGACGCGTGCAGGTCGAGGCGGACCTGACGATACCGGGACATCCGGAAATCTTTGCAATCGGCGACACCGTCTTGATCAACGCCTGGGACGGCAAGCCCGTGCCCGGCATCGCGCCGGCGGCCAAGCAGCAGGGGCGTCACGTGGCCGAGACCATCAAGGCGCGGCTGCGCCAGGAGCCGACAGGCCCGTTCCGCTACAAGCACTCCGGCAGCCTCGCGCAGATCGGCAAGCGGCTCGCCGTGATCGACTTCGGCCGCATCAAATTGCGCGGCACCATCGCGTGGTGGATCTGGGGCATCGCCCACATCTACTTCCTGATCGGCTTGCGCCACCGCCTCAGCGTCGCGCTGAGCTGGCTCTGGATCTACGCCCGCGACCAGCGCGCCGCGCGGCTGATCACGCAGGGATCGAGCAAGGTGGTGTAGGGGCGTTCCTCTCGTGTCCCGGACGCGGCGCGGCATGAAATGACGCGACGCAGAGCCGGGACTCAGAAGTCATGGGACTCAGAAGTCATGGGACTCAGAAGTCATGGGACTCAGAAGTCATGGGCCCCGGCTCCGCAGCGCAGCGCTACGCGCCGCACTGCGTCCGGGGCACGAGACTTACTTCACCAACTCACACCCACCTTCCGCCAGCGGGCGGAACGCCTGCTCCGCAGAGATCGTCGAAACCAGCTTGTAATAGTCATACGGATATTTCGACTCCTCCGGCTTCTTCACCTCGAACAGATACATCGGATGCACGACGCGGCCGTCCTGGCGGATCGTGGTGTCGCCGAACAGCTTGTCCTTGCCCTTGAACTTCTTCATCTCGGGCACGGCGTCCTTGGCATTATCGCTGCCGGTCGCGACGACCGCGTTGAGATAAGCGAGCGTGGAGGCATAAACTCCGGCCTGGTTGCCGCTCGGCATCTTGCCGTTCATGCCGGGCCGCGCCGCGAAGCGCTTGGCGAAGGCGCGGGTGTCGTCGTTCATGTCCCAGTAGAAGGCCTCCATGAGCTGGAGGCCTTGCGCGACCTTGATGCCCATGCCGTGGACGTCGTTGATGAAGAGCAGGAAGGCGACGAGCTTCTGTCCGCCCTGCTGGATCCCGAACTCTGCAGCCTGCTTCACCGCGTTGATGGTGTCGCCGCCGGCATTGGCGAGCCCGATCACCTGCGCCTTCGAGCCCTGCGCCTGCAACAGGAAGGAGGCGAAGTCGGACGTGCCGAGCGGGTGCTTGCTGGAGCCCAACACCTTGCCGCCATGCGCCTCGATGTACTTCTGGGCTTCCGCCTCGATGCCCTTGCCGAGCGCGTAATCGACCGTGAGGAAATACCAGTCCTTGCCGCCGCGCGACATCATCGCGGCTGCCGTGGTGTTGCCAGTGGCCCAGGCGTCGTTGACCCATTGGATGGTGTTGGGCGAGCAGGCCTTGCCGGTGAGATCCGAGCTCGCGGTGGACGACGCCAGGAACGTCATGCGGCTGTCGCGCAGCAGCGTGTTGATGGAGAGACCGACGGCCGAGTTCGGCACGTCGACGATGGCGTCGACGCCCTCGACATCGAGCCATTTGCGCGCGATGGCGTTGCCGACATCGGCCTTGTTCTGGTGATCGGCGTAGACGATGTCCACCTTGATGCCTTTGCCGCCGCCGTTAAAGTCCTCGGCGGCCATGCGCGCGGCCTCGACCGAGCCCATGCCGTTGGTATCCTGGAAGATGCCGGAGATGTCGTTGAGAACGCCGACACGCACGACGTTGTCCGAGATCTCGGCATTTGCCACGCCGCCAATCAAGCTCGCGGCCAGCGCAAGCGTCCACTTCAAGTTCTTCATTGTTCCCTCCCCTGTTGTTTTCGATGCCGCCAGCGTCAGGCCGGCGTGATGCTCACAGGCAGGCTGTCGAGCCCGCGCAGCGTGTTGTTGAAGCGGCGCCGTGGCTCGCCCGTGATCTCGATTTTCGCGATCCGGCGGGCCAGCGCCGCGAGCATTGTCTCGCCTTCGAGCCGCGCGACCAGCTGGCCGACGCACATGTGAATACCTGAGCCATAGCCCACATGGCCGGCCGTGCGGCGGGTGATGTCGTAGCTGTCCGGCTTGTCCCAGCGCCGCGGATCGCGATTGGCAGCCGCCAGAAACATCAACACCTTCTCGCCCTCACCGATGGTCGCGCCTGACAGTTCGACCTCGCGCGTTGTCGTGCGGAAGAAGGTCTGCACCGGGCTTTCAAAACGAACGGCCTCCTCGAAAGCATTGCGCGCCAGCGTGGAATCGCCGCGCAGGCGCTGCCACTGCTCCGGAAAGCGCGCCAGACAGTAGACCGCTGCACCGATGCCGTTGACGGTGGTGTCGAGGCCCGCCGACAGCAGCGAACGCACCAGCAGCGGCGCTTCGGTGGCGGTGATGGCACCCTCGTCGACATGGGCGTGGATGCAGGCACCGATGCCGCCGGGCGCGAGATTGTCGCGCTGGCACTGATCGGTGACGTAGGCCTGGTGCGGCGCCGAGCGCGCGATCGCTTCCTGGCGCAGCTCGTTCGGCGGGCCGAAGGCGTTGAACACGACACTCGCATAGGGAATCAGATGCTCGCGGCCCTCCGGCTTCAGCCCGAGCGCATCCGGGAAGATCGATAGCGGATAGGCCTCGGCGAGGTCCGTGATGGCATCGAAGCTGCGCTTCTCCAGCAGCGCGTCCACACGCTTTTCCGCTGCCGCGGCAAAGCGGTCGCGGAGCCCCTTCATCACCGTCGGCGACAGCACCTTTGAGAGCACCGCGCGGGTGCGGGTGTGCGCGGGAGGATCGGCTTCGAGGATCAGGCTCGGCGGCCGCCACGGCGTCTCCTTCTTGAAGTCGGAGAGGCCGACGCCGCGGCTGGAGCAGAAGGTCGCGGGGTCGTTCAGCACGGCATGAACCTCGGCATAGCGCGCCACGCCATAGACGCTCCACTTGTCGAGATAGACGACAGGTCCCGCCTCCCGCAGCAGCTCATGCGTGGGATAGGGGTCGGCGAAAAAATCCATTGCGAAGGGATCGACGTCGAGATGCGGGACGGCCGACGAACCGTTAATTTCCGGGGAGCTGGAAGCGCTCATGGAAGTCCTCCCTTATTTTGATCTTGTGAAAAGGCGGCGCTTACCCTTAGGTCTTTCGGACACGCCGCGAGACAGAATCCCGATATGCCGCCGTCTTCGACCAGAGCCCGCCAAAAACCTGCGCCCGCCGAGACGGGACCGACGCTCGATCTCGACCGCTACGTCCCCGCGTTCATCACCTTCATCGCCAACAAGCTCTCGAACAGCGCCACCGCGTTCTATCAGCGGCAGTTCGGCGTCAACGTCACGGAATGGCGGATCATGTCGCTGCTGGCGATCGAGCCCGGCATTCCAGCCTCGCGCATCTGCCACGTCATCGGCTTCGACAAGGGCCCGGTGAGCCGGACGCTGGCCGGCCTGGAAAAGCGCGGGCTGATCTCGATCCGCACCGACCCCAACGACGGGCGCACCCATTCGATCTCGCTGACGGCGAAGGGCCGCGCCATCCATGACAAGGTGATCGTCGCGGCATTCGAGCGCGAACGGCGCTTGTTGTCCTGCCTGGACAAGGACGAGCGCGAGGTGCTGATCGGCCTGTTGCGCCGCCTGCACGAGAATCTCGGCGCGGTGACCGGCAGCACCGAGACCTGACCGGCCACGCAGCGGTCGCCGACCTCTGTCAGTTCCAGGCATGCGCCGGTATTCGCCCGCGGCACCCTCTCTGCCGAGCATTGCTTCCTCCGATCCGACGCGGCGGTTCCTCCGCCGTCATCCTTGTCTGAAACGGTTCGCATAAATTAGTTGCTTAAGCAACAAAAGAATCTGCAGGATAATGCGGCAGGTTGGCTGGCCTAACGGCGAGCTGTTTCAGCCCTGTCATTTGCGAGCGCAGCGAAGCAATCCAGAATCCCTCCGCGGAAAGACTCTGGATTTGCTTCGCTGCGCTCGCAATGACAACAGGGAGAGAGGAGGCCTACGGCCGCCCACCTAATGCGAAGAGCTGCCGTTTCAACTGCTACAGACCAATCCATTCACCCGAGACATCGTCATTCAACCGCGCCAATGCATCGGCACGGCGCGTCAGCACGGCGCGCTGGTTGATGTAGCCCTTGTCGGTGATCTCGCCGCCGTCCACTGACGGCGGCTCGGCGAGCAGCAGCGCGCGCGTGGCGTGGCCGGAGGAGTTGGCGTTCTGTTGCTTGAGTTTCGCCAGCCCCTGTGCGATCGCGGCTCTGACCTCGTCATGCGCGAGCACGTCGTTCACGCCTGCGGTCTCGGGCAGGCCGGCATGCGCGCGGCACGCAGCGATGTTCGGGAACACCAGAAAGCGCACCTCGTCGCCGCCATGGCCGGTGACGACGATGTCCTGCGCGAGCGGCGCCAGCGCGGCGATGCCGGCGAGGCGCAGCGTGCCGACACTGACCCAGGTGCCGGAATTGAGCTTGAAGTCCTCCGCGACGCGACCGTCGAAGAACAGGCCGCGCTCGGGCCGCTTCGCATCGGCGAACTTCACGGCGTCACCGATGAGATAAAAGCCCTCGTCGTCAAAGGCCTGCCTGGTCAGCTCCGGCGCCTTCCAGTAGCCCGGTGTGACGTTGGGGCCGCGCACGCGCACCTCCAGCTTGTCGCCGGAGGTGACGAGCTTCAATTCGGTACCGGGAATGGGCACGCCGATATTGCCCGAGCGCTCCGCGAGGAAATGGCAGTCGGCGGCCAGCGGCGAGGTCTCGGTCGAGCCCCACGCAGAGACCATCGGCATCGCACGGCCAACGGTCTTGATGGAGAGCTGTTCGAGCGCGTCCCAGAGATTCTGCGGCAGCGCTGCGCCTGCGTAGAACGCGAATTTCACCTCGCTGAAGAAGCGGCGACACAGCTCCTCGTCGCCGCGCAGCGCCGCGATCAGCATGTCGAAGCCGCGCGGCACGTTGAAATAGACCGTCGGCATCACGCTCTTCAAATTGGCAAGTGACGTCGCAAACAGGCCGGGCGCCGGCTTGCCGCCGTCGATATAGAGCGAGCCGCCATTGCGCAGCACGAGATTGAAATTGTGGTTGGCGCCGAACGTATGGCTCCAGGGCAGCCAGTCGAGAACGACGAGATCGCGACCAGTTTGCTCGAGAAAGATCCAGGTCTGCGCCTTGGCCTGCTGGCTGGATGTCAGCATACGCTGGGTGTTGATGACCGCCTTCGGCGCGCCGGTCGAGCCCGATGTGAACAGAAGCTTTGCGATCGTAGCGGGCGTCACCGCGGCGAACGCCCTTGCGACGTCGGGGCTCTCCGGCGTTGCCGCAATGGTGCGGAAGGCCAGTGCTTCGGCATCGTCGGCATTGCCGCTGATGATCTGCGCGCTATGCAGCGGCTTGATCGCGGCCAGCGCCGCCGCAAACGGCCGCGTCGCGGAGACATAGATCGCGGCAGGCTCAAGCAGCGTGATCATGCTCTTGAGCTTGTCGAAATCCTTCGACATCAGCGAATAGGCCGGCGAGATCGCCGCCGAGGGCACGCCGACATGCTGGGCCGCCAGCGCCAGTAGCGCATGATCGATGCTGTTGTCGGAGAGGATCGCGAGCGGGCGCTCCGTACTGAGACCTTGCGCCAGAATCCACGACGCTGCCGCGCGCACCTGGCGCAGCGCCTGCGCGTAGGTGACGGTGGTCCATGGCGATTCGGCACTGCTGCGCTCCGCCAGGAAAATCGCATCAGGCCTCTGCCGCGCCCATTGCTCAAGCCAGTCGCCGACGCAGCGCGCGCCATCGCGCAGGGGCTCCGGCGAGCGCAGCAGAATGCTGCCGTCCGCGCGATACTCGGCAACGGTTCTGGGTGTCGCGAACAGGCTCGAAGCATCACCGCGAGGGGCGGCTGTCATGGTTTCCTCCTCACCCGGAAGCCGGGATCGTCGCAGCCTCGTCGCGGACCGCGTTGGCCGGCATGTTGGCCACGACAATTGTTGGGGCGCAAGCTCAAGGCCGGTGAGCTGCCCGTTATTTGTGCAAATGCTCGCAACAGGGCGCTGACACGAAGGCCCACCGGTGCTCGAAATATCCCACAAGCCACTGATCGCTCGATAATATCCGCAGCGCTGGTCCTGCCCGGATTCTGTACACAATGGCACATCGCTTGCTTCGATCCGGGTGAAGAGACGTAGTCGGAGTTTTGTCGCCATGAGGGCTGAAATGGGGGCTGAGCAGCCTGAAACGATCGCCGCGATCGTGGCCGCGCATCGCGCGGGCACGCTCACGCCGGCGCAGACGGTCGCGCGCACCTATCAGCGCATCCGCGACCACAACGATCCCGCCGTCTTCATCAGCCTGCGCGACGAAAGGGACGCGATCGCCGAGGCCGAGAAGCTCGCCACCAAGGAGGCCGCCACCCTGCCGCTCTATGGCGTGCCGGTCGTGGTGAAGGACAATATCGACGCCCTGGGATTTCCGACCACCGCTGCGTGCCCGGCCTTCACGTATACCCCGACACACGACTCGACCGCGGTTCAGCGGCTGCGCGCCGCCGGCGCCATCATCATCGGCAAGACCAATCTCGACCAGTTCGCGACCGGCCTTGTCGGCGTCCGCTCGCCCTACGGCATCCCCAGAAACGCGATCCGTGAGGACCTCATTCCCGGCGGCTCGAGCTCGGGATCGGCCATCGCCGTCGGCGCAGGGCTGGTGCCGCTGTCGCTCGGCACCGACACCGCCGGCAGCGGGCGCGTGCCGGCGATGCTCAACAACATCGTCGGGCTCAAGCCGAGCCTCGGCATGATCTCGACCGCTGGCCTGGTGCCGGCCTGCCGGACGCTCGACTGCATCTCGGTATTCGCTTTGACGGTCGACGACGCCGCGCTCGCACTGTCGGTGATGGCAGGTCCAGATCAGGCCGATCCGTTCTCGCGCGACCGGCCGCTCGGCGCGATCACCCCGCTCCCGGCAAACCTGCGCCTGGGCGTGCCGCGCAGCGGACAGCTGATCTTCTTCGGCGACAAGAAGGCGGAAGCGGCTTACGCCGATGCATTGGAGCGCTGGCCCGCGCTTGGCGCAACGCTCGTCGAGTTCGATCTCGAGCCGTTCTACGAGACCGCGCGGCTGCTCTACGAAGGCCCGTGGGTCGCCGAGCGCTATCTCGTGATCCGCGACCTGCTCGCCTCCGCGCCTGAGTCCATCCATCCGGTGACACGCGAGATCACCACAGCCGGCGCGCGGCTGACGGCGGCGGAGACCTTCTCCGCGCTCTATCGCCTGCAGGGCCTGCGCAAGATCGCCGAGCGTACCTTCACCCATATCGACGCACTGGTGCTGCCGACGGCGCCGACGGCCTATACGACCGCGCAGGTGCTGGCCAATCCGGTCGAGCTCAATAGCCGGCTTGGCACCTACACCAACTTTGTCAATCTGCTCGACCTCTGCGGCCTCGCGCTGCCGGCGGCGATGCGTGCCGACGGCATTCCGTTCGGCATCACACTTCTTGCACCCACCGGCCACGACGCGCTGCTCGCGAGCATCGGCCGCGTGTTCCATGCCGATACCAAACTGACGCTTGGCGCAAAGGGCGTGGCGCAACCCGCGCTGGCGCCGCTTGCCGCAAGCGGCGTCGACGACATTCCGATCGCCGTGGTTGGCGCACATCTGTCCGGCATGGCGCTGAACGGCGAGTTGAAAGCGCTGAATGGCCAGTTGATCGAGGCGACCAGGACCGCACCCGACTACAAGCTCTACGCATTGAAGACCACGCCGCCGAAGCCTGGCATGCTGCGCGTCGAAGCTGGCAAGGGCGCGTCGATCGAACTGGAGATCTGGTCGCTGTCGTCGTCCGCCTTCGGCAAGTTCGTCAACGCGATTCCCGCGCCGATGGCGATCGGCACGGTGCGGCTGGCGGATGGCCGCAGCGTGAAGGGATTTCTCGTCGAGCCGGAAGTGCTGGGCGAGGCGCGAGATATCACGGCGTATGGTGGGTGGCGGAAGTATATGGCGGAAACTGCTACGGCGTAGGTCTCGTAGGGTGGGCAAAGCGCAGCGTGCCCACCATCACCGTCAGCTTGGGTAGGTGGTGGGCACGGCGCTTTGCGCCTTTGCCCACCCTACGGCACCGTGCGCGCGGCCCTAAACCGACACCGCGTAGATTTCATACTCCCCGCGCACCAGCTCGATATGCGCGCGCATCGCGGCGGCGGCGCCCTGCTTGTCGCCGCGCATGATGGCGACGACGACGCGGTCGTGCTCGGCTTGCGATTTGGCGAGGCGGCCGAGATTGCGGAACTGGGCGCGGCGGAACGGCTGCACACGCACCCGCGTCGCCAGCGTGATCTCGGCGATGTAGCCGTTCTGCGATCCCGCATAGATCGCATTGTGGAAGCGCTCATTGACCTCGTGGAAGCGATCGGGATTGCCGGCGTAGCTCAAGACCCGCAGCTCTTCGTGAATGGCTTCCAGGCCGTGGCGCTCAGTGGCGGACATGCGCTCGGCGGCCAGACCCGCGCACAGCGCTTCCAGCTCCGCCATCGCCTCGAACATGCCCGTCAGCCGTTCGAACGAGGGCTGCGCCACCACCGCGCCGCGATGGGCGCGCGCTTCGACGAGGCCGCTTGCCACGAGCTGGCGCAGTGCTTCCCGCACCGGCGTCCGCGAAACGCTGAAGCGGCGCGCGATGTCGGTCTCGTCAAGCGGCGCGCCGGGCGGCAGAGCTCCGCGCACGATCTCGTCGGCGAGCTGCAGGCGCAGCTCCTCGGCGCGCGTGACCTTGTGCGCTGATGGCGACGCCCGGTCGACACGCGGCACCGCCGGTTCGAGCGGCAGCGTTCCGGGCGGAAGATCGTCAAGCGTCATACGGTCAGGTCTCTTTCGGCTCGTCGATGATGCTGACATGGGCCGCGACGACGCGCCAGCCCTCCGGGAATTTTACCCAGGTCTGCATCTGCCGGCCGACCTTGCCCGGCATCGTGTCGCGATAGAACAGGGTGGAGGCGACCGCCGTGTCGCGACCATAGCTGGTGATCACGGTTTTCGCGGTGCGGCGATTGAGGCCGACCGGCGAGCGCCCGGCGCGAAAGCCGGAGATCGCTTCATAGCCGTAGAGGTTCTCGCCGATGCCATAGCGCAGCGTGCGGGGATCGTTGCGGAAGAGCTCGCCGAGCACTGCGACGTCGTTGGTGATCAGGGCCTGCTCATAGCGCTCGAACGCGGCTTTGACGTCCGCGATCACCTCGGGGAGATCGATCTCCATCTCAAAATCCTTTTGGGCTGGGCGCGGCGGCGACGCCCATCTTCTCCAACGCGTACGCAACGCGCAGCGCGATGTCCTCGCGCCATGGCGCGGCGATGATCTGCACGCCGATGGGCAATGGCTCGAGCGGCACGGGGACTGCGACCACTGGCAGGCCGATGAAGGAGATCGGCTGGGTGTGGATGCCGATATTGGCGCGCACCGGCAGCTCGACGCCGCCAAGGTTGAAATTGACCTGGCCGAGCTTCGGCGCGGTGCATGGCGTCGCGGGCGCAAGCAACACGTCGACGGATTTGAAAATCTCAGCGAGCTGCGCACGATACCAGCGGCGGAATTTTTGCGCGCGGTCGACCAGCGGCGCCGGCACCATGGCGCCCGCGATCAGCCGGTCGCGCACGGCGGGATCGAAGTCGTTCGGCCGCTTGCGCAGCCGATCGAGATGCAGCGAGGCGCCCTCGGTGGTGGTGATGACATAGGCCGCGGCGCGGGCGCGCGCGGCTTCGGGCACGTCCACCACGCGCGTTGCGCCCAGCGCCTTGGCGACGCGGCTGACGGCTTCGACCGCTTCCGGAAACAGATTCTGCTGGAAGTAGCCGCCGGCAATCGCGATGCGCAGGTCCGAAACCGGATTGGCAAGCAGCGGCGTCGTCGGCTCCAGACCACGTGTGGTGGTGCAGGCGGCATCGTCGGCATCCGGTCCCTGCATGGCGTCATAGGCCAGCGCGAGATCGGTGGCGGAGCGCGCGAACGGTCCGAGATGATCGAGGCTCGCGACGAACGGAAAGGAGCGCGCCCGCGAGAGCCGGCCATAGGTGGGCTTCAGGCCGAAGATGCCGCAGAAGGACGACGGCACGCGGATCGAACCATTGGTGTCGGAGCCGAGCGCGATCGGCACCAGCGCGCCGCCGACGGCACTGCCGGATCCGCCCGAGGAGCCGCCGCTCATCCGCGTGGCGTCATGCGGATTGCGCGAGGGACCGTCATGGACGTTCTCGCCGGTGAAGTCGTAGGCGTATTCGCCCATATTGAGCGCACCGACCAGCACGGCGCCGGCCGCTTCCATGCGCTCGATCAGCGTGGCATCGCGCGTGGCGGGCGCGAGGTCGCGGTTGATCTTCGAGCCGGCGCGGGTGGCGAGGCCCGCGATGTCGAACAGATTCTTCACCGCGAAGGGCACGCCGGCCAATGGGCCGACGGTCTTGCCGGCGGCGATATCGGCATCGATCGCGCGCGCTTTGGCACGGGCGCGATCGGCGGTGACGTCGGTGAAGGAGTTGAGGATGGCGTCGTGCTGCGTGATGCGCGCAAGCGCTGCTTCGGTCGCATCGAGCGCCGACATCTTGCGGCCGGCAACCGCGCTCGCGATCTCGGAGGCCGTCATCTCTGGCTTGGTCGTCATGGCGGCGTCAGACCGTGAACACGGGCGCCGGCTCGGTCTCGTCCGGCAGCGCGAATTCGTCGACGAGGCGGCCGAGCCGCAGCGAGACCTCGAGATTGGCGCGTATGGACGACCTCCATGCTTCCTCGACGGGCAACGCCAACGCTTTCGTGACAGCGTCGATATAATCGTCCAGCGGTTCGGCCATCACGCTCCCAAACAAGTTCTCAGTGTGCGCCCAGGGTCTGCAGCGGCGGGTGCGGGATCGCCGTCAACAGCTCCTTGGTGTAATCGTCCTGCGGATCGCTCAAGACCCTCTCGGAAGATCCTTCCTCGACGATTCGACCCGACCGCATGACAATGACACGATCGCACAACAAGCGCACTACGTTCAAATCATGCGAGACGAACAGATAACTCATACCTAGCCGCGCCTTGAGGTCCTGGAGCAGATTGAGGACCACGGCCTGGACCGAAACGTCGAGCGCGGCGGTCGGCTCGTCCAGGATGACGAGTTTTGGGTGCAGGGCGATGGCGCGGGCAATGCCGACGCGGGCTTTCTGGCCGCCCGACAATTGGTGCGGGAAGCGATCCAGCAGATTGTGCGGCAGGCCCACCATGGTGGCGAGCTCCTCGCAGCGGGCGCGGAGCGCGTCGCGCCCCCTGATGTCGCCGAGTTGGATGATGGGATCGGCGATGGCACGCAAGGCGGTGAAGCGCGGATTGAGGCTGTCGGTCGGATCCTGGAACACCATCTGGATGCGGCTGCGCTGCGGCAGCCGGGCAAAGCCGGCGGGCGCGATGGCACCGATGTCCTCGCCGTCGAACTGGATCAGGCCGGAGGTCTGGTCCAGCAGCCGCATCACCATCATCGACGTGGTCGATTTGCCGCAGCCGGACTCGCCGACCAGGCCGACACTCTCGCCGTGACCGACCGAGAAGCTGATGCCGTCGACCGCGCGGAACACGTCCGGCTCGACCGGCGGCTTGCGGCCGAACAATTTGCCGAGCGTGGCTGTGGCGCCCTGGCGGGGATATTCCTTGACCAGCTTGTCGATGAGGAGAAGGGACTGCCCGCTGTTCCTGGCCTCGTCCTGCGAAGCCTGATGGATGACCGGGTCAGGCCCAGCCACGACGGCTGAGCCTTCCTCCTCCGGCAACAGATCCCGCAACGACACGCCGAGCCGCGGCGTCGCGCGCATCAGCTTCTTCGTGTAGGGGTGCTGCGGGTTGGCGAAGATGTCGGCGGCCTTGGCGGTCTCGACCACCCTGCCCTTCTCCATCACCACGACGCGGTCGCAATAGGCTGCGGCAAGGCCGAGGTCATGCGTGATCAGGATGGTGGACATCGCCTTGCGCTTGGTCAGCTCGACGATCAGATCCATCACCGCCTTCTGCGTGGTGACGTCCAATCCGGTCGTCGGCTCGTCCGCGATCAGCAGCTGCGGATTGCAGGCGAGCGCGAGCGCGATGACGACACGCTGGCACATGCCGCCGGACAATTCGAACGGATAGGCGTGATAGCGTTCGCGCGGGCGGGCGATCTTGACCTGCTCCAGCGCCTCGATCGCCTTTTCACCACGGTCTGAAACCATGGCCTGCTGGACATGGGTGCGCAGCACGTCCTCGATCTGGTCGCCGACTTTCCGGATCGGGTTGAGCGCGGCGCGCGGATTCTGGAAGATCATCGAGACTTCGCGACCGCGCAAATCGCGCATCTGGTCTTCGGTCGCGGCCTTGACGTCGATGCCCGAGAACATCACCGAGCCTTCGGCGATCCTGCCTGCACGGTCGAGAATGCGCATCACGGCATAGGAGGTCACCGACTTGCCGGATCCGGACTCGCCGACGATGGCCAACGTCTCGCCCTTGGCGACGGAGATGTTGACGTGCTGCACGGCTTTGACGATGCCGCGGCGGGTGGTGAATTCGACGGTGAGGTCCTGGACGTCGAGCAGGGGCTGGGCGGTCATGGGCACCTCCCAAACAAAAATGTCGAAAACAACCCCATGCACAGTAGAACGCGATTGAAATCATTGGAGAATTTTGAGCGAAAATTTGCGCGAAATCCAGCCATCACGTCCTCCGCTGCGGGTCGACGATGTCGCGCAGACCGTCGCCGAGGAGGTTGAAGCAGAACACGGCGATCATCAAAGCGAGGCCGGGGAATAGCGCGATCCACCATTCGCCGGAGACCATGAAGCCGGCGCCTTCGGCGACCATGATGCCCCACTCCGCCGTCGGCGGACGGACGCCGAGGCCGATGAACGAGAGACCGGCGGCATTGAGGATGGCGTAGCCCATGGTCAGCGACATCTGCACGATCATGATCGGCATGATGTTCGGCAGGATATGCACCAGAAGGATGCGAAATTCGCCGTTGCCGGACAGCCGCGCCGCCTGCACGAAGCCGGCGTTGCGGCGCACGTTCGCTTCAGCGCGCGCGACGCGGGCATAGAGCGGGAAGTTCACGATGGCGGTGGCCAGGATGATGTTCTGCACGGTGTTGCCCAGCGCTGCGACGATGCCCATCGCCAGCACGAACAGCGGAAACGCCATGATGGTATCGGCGATGCGGCCGACGATGCGGTCGGTCCAGCCGCCGAAATAGCCGGCCGCGATGCCGGCAAGCCCGCCCATCAAAAACACCAGCGCGACGGAGGCGACCGCGATGAACGTATCGAGCCGCGTCGCCACCACGACCCGGCTGAAGATGTCGCGGCCCAACTGGTCGGTGCCGAACCAGTGTGCCGCCGACGGCGGCTTCAGCGACGCCGCGGTGTCGGACGCCAGCGGGTCATACGGCACCACATAGGGGCCGAAGATCGCGGCAAGGAGAATCACGATCAGCAGCGCGAAGGCAAAGCCGGTGACCTTGTTCTCGCCGAGCACATAGCGGGTCTGGTCGAGCAGCGCGACGAACCCCGACGTCCGCGCAGGACCGACGGGCTCAACAGCAGGTGCAACGGAGCTCATTGTGTCCCCTACCCTTCCAGCCGCACGCGCGGATCGATTACGCCATAGAGAATGTCGATCACGAGATTGAGCAGCACGTACATGACAGCCATGGTCAGCACGAAACCCTGCACCGGCGCGAAGTCCGACGAGATCAGCGCTTCGACCGCATAGGAGCCAATGCCGGGCCAGGCGAACACTTTTTCGACCAGCACGTTGGCGCCGAGCAGGAACGAGAACACCATGCTCAGCGTGGTGATGACCGGGAGCATCGCGTTGCGGAAGGCGTAGGTGACGATGACGGTCGCGGGCGACAGGCCGCTGGCGCGCGCGGTGCGCACGAACTCGGACGACAGCACCGCCAGCATCGAGGCGCGCGTCATGCGCGCGATCGGCGCCAGCGAGAAGATCGCAAGCGTCGTTGCCGGCAGGATGAGCTGGCTGCATGCCGAACGGAACGCCTCGAAGTCGCGCGCGATCAGGGTGTCGATCAGATAGAAGCCCGTGACCGTCGGCGGCGCGCTGTAGAACACATCGAGCCGGCCGAGCGGCGCGGGCGACCAGCCGAGCCGGAAATAGAACACATAGACTAGCACGAGGCCGGTGAAGAACACCGGCAGCGAGACGCCGGCCGTGGTCGTGACGCGACAGAGATGATCGACCCACGATCCCGGCCGCGTCGCCGCCAGCACGCCGAGAGGGATTGCGATGACGACCGAGACGATGAGGCCGAGCAGCGTCAGCTCGGCGGAGGCCGGCAGTCGATTGCGGATCTCGGCCGCAACCGGCTGGCCCGTGGTGAGCGAGTTGCCGAAATCGCCATGGGCGAGATCGTTGGTGTAACGGAAGAACTGCTCGATCAGCGGCTTGTCGAGGCCGAGCTTCTTGCGGATCTGCTCGACGGCTTCTTTCGTTGCGGCGGGGCCGGCGAAATACGCGGCGGGATCACCCGGCAATGCGCGGGTCAGCAGGAAGGTGACGATGACGACCCCGATCAGCGAGGGAATCGCGAACATCAGGCGCTTGCCGATCATGGTCAGCATGGGGTGCTCCTTCTGCTCTGCGTTTGTGGGCAGGTTCGCGCCACCTGCTCCGCTGCGCCCCCTCTCCCCTTGTGGGAGAGGGTTGGGGTGAGGGGTAGCCCCAAGCGAGGTCGGAGTTCGTGGCTACCCCTCACCCTGCCCCTCTCCCACAAGGGGAGAGGGAATGAGAGAGCGGTGGCCACCTCACTCAGAAAGAGAGTCGACGACGCGACCATCTCGCCCGCCACGCGCCCTCACCCCTTCGCCATCGCGCGATAATCCAGGCGGCGGTGGAACCAGTATTGGTAGCCGCTGATGTTCTTCTGCATCGCGACGTTGACGAAGGGCTGGTACAGCGGGATGCGCGGGATGTCGCTGTAGGCGAGGTCGACGAAGCCCTTCACGTCGGTGTCGTAAGTCGCGGTGTCGCCGGTCGCGGCGGCCGTGCGCGCGCCGTCGATCAGCTTGTCCATCTCCGCCGACTTGTAGCTCATGGTGTTGAAGACGGAATTATTGCCGTGATAGCACCAGTAGAAGAAGTATTCGGGGTAATCGAGCCAGCCCGAGAACACGTTGGTGAAGAGCGGCATCTCCTTCTTGTTCAATTCGGTACGCCAGTTGGCGCCGGGCACCTTGTTGATGGTGGTTTTGATGCCGATCTGGGCCAGGCTCTCCTGCACCAGCACGCAGAGCGGCTCGTTGACGCCGGCGAAATTCAGGTCGAACGAGATCGTGGTCTCGAAGCCGTTGGGATAACCGGCTTCAGCGAGCAGCGCCTTCGCCTTGTCCATGTCGGTGTTGTATTTGTGCGGCTGCGGCCAGGCGACTTCGGTCGGCTTGTCCTTGGCGGCCCCGAACATGGGGTTGGCCAGCCCGAACATCACCGCGTCCATGATCTTTTGATAGGGAATCGCGTAGGCGACCGCCTGACGTACCTTGGGATTGTCGAACGGCGGCTTGGTCACGTTCATGCCGATATACTGGATGCCGTTGGAGAACGGCAGCGACACCACGTTGAGCTTGCCGCTCGCCTTCATCTCCTGGAAATCCTTGAACGGCAGCTCGTAGGAAATGTCGGCGTCGCCGCGCTCCAGCAACGCGCGGCGATTGCCGGCCTGCGGCACCATGCGCCAGATCACGCGCTTGATCTTCGGCAGCGGGCCGCCGACCCAATCGTCGTTGCGCTCCATCACGACTTCAGTGCCGGCGGTCCACTTCGTCACCTTGTAGGCGCCGGAGCCGGCGGTCTGCTGCTTGGTGTATTCAAGACCCCACGGATCTTTTTCGCTGGCGTTCTTCTTCACAAGCTCGGAGTTGACGATGCAGGGCACGATCACCGCGAGATCGGGGATCGTCAGCTTGTCCTTCTTCAGGAAGTCGATACGCACCGTGTAGTCGTCGATCACGACGAACTGCTCGGGTTTCGTGAGCGAGCCCGCGCTCATCTGGAAAGTGGGAAAGCCGCCGACGCTGACGGCGCGGTCGAGCGACCACTTCACGTCCTTGGCGGTGACGGGCGCGCCGTCGTGGAATTTGGCGTTCTTCTTCAGCTTGAAGGTGACCGACATGTCGTCGATCTTGAAGTCCTCGGCGAGTTCGCCCTTGAACTTGTCGCGGTCGTAATAGGGCACGCCGCCGGGGCCGGTCTTCATCTCGTGGCTGATCAGGCGGTCGTAGCAATTCCAGGACACCTCATAGCCGGGCACATTGGTGCCGACACCGTGGATGTCGAGATTGTTGGGGCCGCCTTCCGAGACGATCAGCAGCGTCTCCGAGCGCGCATCGGCCTGGGCCGACGAGATCACGGACGGCATGGCCGGAAGCGCCGCGCCTGCGGCCAATCCGGAAACGGACTTGAGGAAATCGCGGCGCTTCATGAAATGGCTCCAACACAAAGTTTTCTGGTTGGAACTGGATTCGCAAGGTTCGTGCCAAGGCTTAACGAGAGTTTACCTCTCGGCATAACATGCTGAAGTTACAAGTAAATTTCCAAGTGCGCGCGACGTGATCCTGGCGCAAGGCGCTTGGTATTGCATACAAAGAGGCGTATTTGCCCATAAAATGAGCTGCATGGAGCAGCGGCTTGCTTGGTGGGCGGTGAATTCCACTGCCGTCATCCTGGCGCAAGCCAGGACCCATTACCCAGGGCGAACTGCGGCGCGAAGCTGGCAACCACGAGTCTTCGCAAAACCCCTCCTTGGGGTAATGGGTCCTGGATCAGCGCTGCGCTTGTCCAGGACGACGGCGGGGATCGCCGGCGATCACCCCGGCCAGATCACGTCCTGGAGTTCGACCAGATCGTCCGCCTGCTCCTGCCAGCCCTCGATGCAGATGTGGCTGTTGAGGTCGCTGGCGCGATGCAGCAGCATCAGCGCCATCAGGCGGCGCTTGAGCGCGAAGTCGGGCTTGGCGTAGCCAAAGCCTTCGAGCAGGCTGCGCACGCGACCCGGCCGGCCCGCTGCCATGAAGGCGCTGGGGCCGAGCAGATCATAGTCGCGGCATCCCGCCAGCACGTCGCCGAAGTCGAACAGGCCGGCGAGCGACCATTGATCGTCGTTGCAGGTGAGCAGGAAGTTCTCCGGAATGTATTCGCCGATCAGGATCACCGGCGGCGCATCTATCGGAATGAGCGCGGCCGCATCACGCAGGAGGTCGTCGAGGCCGGCGAGAAATTTTGGCGCAAGGCCAAGACGCGTGTGCCGCGCCTTGCAGCCCTGCATCTGGGCGCGCATGAAGTCGTCCCAGCGCGGCTCGATCTGCGCGAGCGGGCCGAGGGGCGCGCGCTGCACGGACGCGATAGTCTCGCCGATCTGGCGCAGCACGCGCTCCTTCTGCGCTTCCGGCAATTGCGGCCAGACCTCCGAACCGAGCGTGCCGGCAAGGCGTGTGATGATGAGATAAGGCCAGCCGTCGCGCGTCCCTTCCGCGACGATTTCGGGGATCGGCAGATGAAGGCGGCCGGCAAGCTGCGTCAGCGAGCCGTGCTCGGAGACGAATTGCGCGCGAAGCAGCGGCGGGAAGATTTTCAGGATCAGCTTGTCGCCGAGCCCGACGACGAGATTGGTGCCGGTAGCAAACACGTGCGGCGCATTGACATCGAGACCGTGGCTGCGGGCGATGTCGATGGCGATCGGCAGCCATCGCGGAGGGTCGGCGCGAAAGGCGCGAAAGGCAGCAGCGTCGGTGAAAGTTGCCAGGATTTGCGATGGAATGCTGGTCATGCGCGCCCGATCAGGCAAGCGGGTTTTGGTTGATTCGATGCGAGCCAAGCAGACGGTGCACCTCTCCCGCTTGCGGGGGAGGTCGGCGCGAAGCGCCGGGTGGGGGTTCTCTCCTCTAGGGGATTGTCCCTTTGCGGAGACACCCTCTCCCCAACCCTCTCCCGCAAGCGGGAGAGGGAGCGCACTTCCTTCGCGGTTAAAGAGAGGTCCAATCTGAACGCCCTACCTATCCGGGCTGGCGCGCTCGAACTGGCGCAGGATCTTGTTGCCGCGCTCGACCGCGGCATCGAGCGCTGCTTGCGCGCTCTTGCGGCCGGCAAAGGCCTGCTCCAGCTCGTCCTCGATCGCGCCGCGGATCAGTACGAAGGAGCCGAGCCGGATGCCCTTGGAATTCTCCGTCGGCGGATGCAGCGTGATCTCCTCGAACGAGATCGCCGAGCCGGGATTGCGCTCGTAAAAACCCTGCGCGCGCGTCAGCTCGAAGGCGGCGCGGGTGACAGGCAGATAGCCGGTGTTCTGGTGCCAGGCGGCCTGCACGCCGGGTTGCGACAGGTAGGCGAAGAATCGCGCCACACCCTTGTATTCCTCGCGCGGCCGGTCGCGCAGCACCCACAGCGTGGCGCCGCCGATGATCGAGTTCTGCGGCGCGCCCTTCACGTCGGGCCAATACGGCATCATGCCGTAGCCGATCTCGAATTTCGAATTCGCCTTGATGTCGGCGCGCGTCGCCGAAGAACCGATGAAGATGCCGCATTCGCCGTTCTGGAAGCGCGGCTCGGCCGACTGGCCGCGGCCGCTATAGTCGAACACCTTCGTCTTCTGCCACTCGCTGAGCTCGGCGACATGACGCACCAGAGACGGATTGTTGATGGTCAACTCCGCATCGAGCGCGGCGAAACCGTTGGTCCGCGTCGCCAGCGGCAGGTTATGGAAGGCTGAGAAATTCTCGACATGGATCCAGGACGGCCAGGATGTGGTGAAACCGCACACCGCGCCGCGATCGCGCAGGCGTTTTGCAGCGGCGCCAAGCTCCGGCCAGGTTTTCGGCGGCGCCTCCGGATCCAGCCCCGCGTCGCGGAACATGGTCTTGTTGTAATAGAGGATCGGCGTCGATGAATTGAACGGGAAGGACAAGAGATTGCCGGCCGCATCGGTGTAGTAGCCGGAGACCGCGGGAAGATAGTCATTGAGCGAGAACGGCTCGTTCATGTCCCGCATCAGGCTGAACACGGGATAGATCGCGCCCTTGGCCGCGGTCATGGTGGCGGTGGCGACCTCGTTGACCTGGACGATCGCGGGCTGGCTGCGCGAGCGAAAGGCGAAGATCGCGGCCGTCACGGTCTCGGTGTAATTGCCCTTGTAGGTCGGCACCACGCGATAGTCCGGCTGCGAGGCGTTGAAGTCGGAGGCGAGCTTCTCGAGCTGGCGGCCGAGCTCGCCGGACATGGCGTGCCACCACGCGATGTCGGTCGCGGCACGCACCGGCGCGGCCAATGAGAGGGCCGCAAAGGCGGCGACGACCTGCAAAAGACGCGATGCTGAAATCACGATGGCTCTTTCCATGCCGCACGACGAAAGCGGCTGTCCCTGCTTAAGGCGCGGCATTTGCGGTTTCAACCGGGAATGAGCCCCGGCCGCGACGCACAATCACGCAGCAGTGCCGCGCGGGATGGCCTTCCCACGACCATCTGCTAGATTGCATTGAACCTTTTCCTCCCGCCATAGACTCCACCACTGAGGGGTTGAGTGTGCCAGTGTTGAACCGTGCCGAACGCTCGCGGACCGGGGTGGTTTTCGTCGCGCTTCTGATCGCCATCTGCGCGACGGGAGCCGCTGCGCGGGAGTTCCGCGCCGCCGACACCCAGACCGAGGATTATCCGACCGTGCAGGCGCTGCGCTACATGGGCGCCCTGATCGCCGAGCGCAGCGGCGGCCGGCACGAGGTCAAGGTGTTCCACTCCCGCCAGCTCGGCGAGGAGAAGGAGACCATCGAGCAGACCCGGGTCGGCGCGATCGATCTCAATCGGACCAATGTGGCGCTGATCGGCAACTTCGTTCCGGCGATGAACGTGCTGGCGATGCCGTTCCTGTTCCGGTCCATCGAGCACATGCAGAAGGTGCTGGACGGTCCGGTCGGCAGCGAGATTCTCGGCAGCTTCGAGCCCTACGGCTTCGTTGGCCTCGCCTTCTACGATTCCGGCGCGCGGTCGATCTACAACGGCGCCCGGCCCGTGCGGAGTGTCGCGGACCTCAAGGGATTGCGGATCCGGGTGCAGCAGTCGGAGTTGATGAGCCAGATGATCCGCTCGCTCGGCGCGGAGCCGGTCGAGATGCCCTATGGGCAGGTGCTTGCCGGGCTTGCCAACCACCTGATCGACGGCGCCGAGAACAACTGGCCATCCTACGTGACGACGGACCATTACAAGCATGCCGGCTACCTCGCCCTCACCGAGCACACGATGAGCCCCGAAGTGCTGGTGATCTCGTTGAAGGCCTGGAAAAGCCTGTCGGCCGACGACCAGACCATCTTCAGGGAAGCCGCGCAGCGCTCCAGCCGGTTCATGCGCGAGAAATGGCGCGACCTCGAGGAGCAGTCGCAGCACAAGGCGGAAGCAGCGGGCGTCACCATCGTCAGGGATATCGACCGCAAGCCGTTCGAGGACGCGATGGTCGCGATCTACGCCAAGGCCGGGCAAGATCCGGCCGCGGCCGCGCTGATCGAACGCATTCGCAAGGTGGAGTGAGGCCACTTGCCCGGGCTTGGACACAGCGAGCATGCAGACAGGTCGCCCGGCCCGATGGGGCGGCTGCGTGCGCGGCTGGTCGGCGTGCTCCGGGCCGTGCCGATTCGCTGGCGCATCCTGTCGATCGCGGCGCTGAACTCCGCCGTGGTCATCGTGCTGGTCGGGCTGATCTGGAACGGGTCGCAGGTGCTCGGCTCGGCCTGGGACGACGTGCGCCAGGTGCGCGAGTCCGACCGGATCCTGGCGCTGCTCGAAAGCGAGACCGGGCGGCTGCACAATCTGATCCACCGCTACATCAACCAGCCGAGCCCCGACCTGTTCGCCGAGATCCTGCTGCTGCGCGAGGCGGTGCTGGGGACGCTGACCAACCGCGCCGCCAAGGACCCGATGCTGTCGGGCTCGGTCGAGGAGCTGGAGCGCACCACCGACCGCTTCCTCAACGGCTTCGGCGAGCTGCGCGGCGTGCAGGCCACCATCGCCAGGACCTATGAGGATCAAGTGCAGGGACCGGCCAGGGATATGGCCGGCCTTTACTCCATCATCGAAGGCGCCACCGGCCATCGCGACGCGCTGATCTGGCCTTCGCTGGGCAAGTCGCGCGAAGCCTTCACCGCGATGCTGGTCGCGGCCAATTCCTACTATCTGTCGCTGTCACCGGGTGCGGCCGACGACGCCCGCCGCAACACCGAGACGATCGAGAAGACGATCCCCGTGATGATCGATCTCGCCGACAACGACCTCCAGCGCATGGCGCTGCGACGGCTGGCGGCCCGGACCGCCGCGCTGCGCGAGGGCTTTGCAAAGCTCTCCGAGCAGCTCATGAACCGTACCGAGCTGCTGCGCAACACCATCGACGCCAACCAGGCCGAGGCGATCGGCGCTATCGACGACCTCTCCACCAAGATGCGCCAGCGCGAGCAGAAGGCGCAGGAGACGTTCGACCGTACGCTGGCGGACATTTCCCGTCGCGTTCTTTCCATCGCCGTGATCTTCCTCGGCATCATCCTCACCGCCGGCGTGCTGATCGCGCTGTCGATCCGGCTGCCGCTGCAACAGATCATGGCGGCAATGCGCGCGATCACGCTCGGCGACCTCGGCCGCGAGGTTCAGGGCACGCGCGCGCGCGACGAAGTCGGCGCCATGGCCCGCGCGGTGGAAGTGTTCCGCGAAAACGCGATCGCGAAACGTGAGACCGAGGACGAGCTGCGCGCGTCCAAGGAGAAGGCCGAGAGTGCACTGCTCGAGCTCAACGCCGCGCAGCAGAATCTGATCGATGCCGAGAGGCTCGCCGCCCTCGGCGGCCTCGTCGCCGGCGTCGCGCACGAGGTCAACAATCCGATCGGCATCAGCCTCACCGTTGCGTCGAGTTTTGCCCGGCGCACCGAGATCTTCGAGGCCCAGCTCAAGGGCGAAGGCGGCCTGCGCCGCTCGCAGCTGGAGGAATTCGTGCAGTCCTCGCGCGACGCCTCGCAGCAGCTGGTCGCCAATTTGCAGCGCGCCGGCGAGCTGATCCAGTCGTTCAAGCAGGTCGCGGTCGACCGCTCCCATGCCGAGCGGCGGCAGTTCTCACTGAGCGAAGCCACCGACCAGATCATCGCGAGCCTGCGCCCGGTGCTGAAGCGCTCGCCGATCACGCTAAATGTCGACATGCCCGAGGGGCTGCTGCTCGACGGCTATCCCGGCTCCTACGGCCAGATCCTGACCAATTTGTTCCTCAATGCCGCCAACCACGCCTTCGCCGACGGCCGCGCCGGCACGATCACGATCTCGGCGCGGCCCCGCGGGGCCGACGACGTCGAGATCATCTTCACCGATGACGGGGCCGGCATGACCTCCGACGTGCAGCGCCAGGCCTTTGACCCATTCTTTACCACCAGGCGCAATGAAGGTGGCACGGGACTCGGCCTCCATATCGTCTATAACCTCGTCACCCAGCAGCTCGGCGGTCGCATGATGCTGGAATCCAAGCTGGGACAAGGCACTACATTTCGCATTATCATGCCCCGGGTCGCCAGGGGCGGCGGGCAAAGCACAGAGACTGACGGGACTTCTCAATGGCCGAACAGGACGATGTCCTCCACCTGATCGACGATACCGGTACCGCATCGGAGGATGTTGACGCCCGGAAATGGAAAATCGCCGTCATCGACGACGATCCGGCCGTGCATGACGGCACCCGCTTTGCGCTCTCGGACTATTCCCTCAACGGCCAGGGCCTGGAGATCCTCTCCGCCCATTCGGCGGCCGAAGGTCGCAAGCTGATGGCCGCGCACAACGACATCGCCGCCGTGCTGCTCGACGTCATCATGGAGACTGATGTCGCCGGCCTCGAGCTGGTCGAGTTCATCCGCAACGAACTCAAGAACGAGACCGTGCGCATCATCCTGCGCACCGGACAGCCCGGCCAGGCGCCCGAGCGGCGCGTGATCGTGCAGTACGACATCAACGACTACAAGGCCAAGACCGAGCTCACCGCCGACAAGCTGTTCACCTCGCTGACCGCGGCGCTGCGCTCCTACCAGCAACTCGAGCGCATGCTGCAAACCCGGCGCGGGCTCGAGATCATCATCGACGCGGCTTCCACGCTGTACGACTTCAAGTCGATGCAGCGGCTCGCCGAGGGCGTGCTGACCCAGCTCGCCTCGCTGCTCAACGTCGATTGCGCCGGCATACTGGTCTTGCGCGACAATGGCGGCCTCGACCCCGAGCTCTCGGTGCTCGCCGGCAGCGGCTGCTACAGCCGCTTCATCGGCACGACCTCATCGAAGGCGCTCGACCCCGATCTGCGCGCGATGGTGGAAGCCGCTTTCCAGGGCCGCAAGAACGAATTCGCCGACCACCGCAGCGTGATCTATTTGCGCACCGGAAGCGGCCGGGAGGTCGTGGTGCTGCTCCAGGCCGAGCGCGAGCTGTCCGAGACCGACCGCTCGCTGGTCGAGATCTTTTCCAGTCGGCTCTCGATCGCCTTCGACAACGTCATCCTCTACCAGCAGCTCCAGGCCGCCAACACCCAGCTGGAAGACCGCGTTGCCCAGCGCACCCGCGCGCTGATGCAGGCCAACCGCCGGCTCTCGGCGCAATGGCTGCGGCTGCAGCGCGCCAACGGCTTCAAGAACGAGATCCTCGGCACCGTTGCCCACGATCTGAAGAATCCGCTCGGCGTCATCCTCGGCCGCACCGAGATGCTGAAGGAGCTGATCTCGACCGGCGCGTCGTCAAGCGGCGTGGTCGCCCAGGTCGATCACATCCGCGATGCGACGAAGCGCCTGACCACGATGGTCGATCATCTGATCTCGGACGCGATGGCCGATGCCTTCGACATCACCATCCGCCGCGAGCCGGTCGACGTCGCGGCCCTGGTCAAGGAGGTCGCGGAAGCCAACCAGCCGCTCGCCGTCAACAAGCAGCAGGCAATCAGCGTCACCGCGCCCGTCAACATCGTCACCATGTGCGACACCGACCGCATCCGCGAGGCGATCGACAATCTGATCAGCAACGCCATCAAATACTCACCGATCGGCGGCAAGATCGGCGTCATCGTGAACCATGAGGGCGGCGACACCATCGTCCGCGTCAGCGACGAGGGCGCCGGCCTGTCGCCGGAGGATCTCGGCCGCCTGTTCGGCCGGTTCCAGCGGCTGTCGGCAAAACCGACCGCCGGCGAGAGCTCGACCGGCCTTGGGTTGTCCATCGTCAAGCGTATTATCGACATGCACGGCGGCGAGGTGACCGCCGAGAGCGAGGGCCCCGGCAAGGGCTCGACCTTCACCATCACCCTCCCCGCGACCGAAATTCCGTGATCTCAGGACCATGACCCAAAGCCAGCACATCATGATCGTCGACGACGAGGCCCCGGCCCGGGAGATGGTCGGCGATTACCTCAAGATGCACGGCTTCACCGTGACGCTGTGCGACGGCGGCAAGTCGTTGCGCACGGCGATCGACGGCAGCATGCCCGACCTTGTCGTGCTCGACCTCAACATGCCCGAGGAAGACGGGCTCTCGATCATCCGCGACCTCAAGAGCCGCATCAACGTGCCGGTGATCATGCTGACGGCGACGGCGAGCCCGATCGACCGCGTCGTCGGCCTCGAGCTCGGCGCTGACGATTACGTGGCCAAGCCGTGCGAGCTGCGTGAGCTGATGGCGCGCATCCGCTCGGTGCTGCGCCGGAGCGTGCCGGCGAAAGCCGTGGCGGCGGAAACGGCGGCTGCGAAATCGGACAAGGAGCAACTGGTACGGTTCGGGACGAAGTGGCTCGATCTCGAAGCGCAGGCCTTGCGCGACGATGAGGGCAACGAGCACCCGCTGACCGCATCCGAGTTCGGGCTCTTGAAAGTGTTCGCGGCCAATCCGAAGCGCGTGCTCTCGCGCGAGCGCCTGCTGGAACTGGCCAACGCGCGCGACGCCGAAGCCTTCGACCGCGCGGTCGATCTGCGCATCATGCGGATCCGCCGCAAGATCGAGCCCGATCCGACAAAACCCGCCGTGATCCGCACCATCCGCGGCGGCGGCTATTTGTTCTCGCCGGCGGGCGAGAAGGCGTAGGACCATCGTCGTCCTGGCGAAAGCCAGGACCCATTACCCCAGGCAGATCTTGCTGCGCGAGCTGGCAACCACGCGTCTTCGCAAAACGTCTCCCTGGGGTAATGGGTCCTGGATCGGCGCTCGCCTTGCTCGCTTGTCCAGGACGACACGGTGAGTGCGAACGCAACCCCTCGGAATACGTTCCCGACACCTCAGTCCGCCTCCAATTCCCCAGCCCCGTATTTTCCGTACATTGAAATTCCACGCTTTTTTGCCCCAAATGTTTCGTCGCGGCTAATCCGATGAAACAATTTGATGGCGCACGAAACCATTTTCCCCTTTTCGTGCAGACGTCCCGAAACGTTGGCTCATTAACACTTTGGTCCAAGGAAACGCCGCTCGGTTGCGGCGCTACGGGGAGCCAAGTCAATGCCGAACGTCATCGCCATCAACGCCCAAGCCAGCCAGAGCATCATTGCCGCTCAGGCGACCTCGGACGACATGCTTCTCGAAAGCATTGCCGACGGCAACCGGACGTCCATGCACATCCTTTATTGCCGGCACAATGTGCGCGTCTACCGCTTCATCCTGCGGATCGTGCGCGACGCCACCACCGCGGAAGACCTCGTCAGCCAGGTGTTTCTGGACGTGTGGCGGACCGCCGGCCAGTTCCAGGGCCGCTCGCAGGTTTCGACCTGGCTGCTCTCGATCGCCCGCTTCAAGGCGCTGACCGCGATGCGCCAGCGCCGCTTCGAGGACATCGACCAGGAAGACGTGCGCCAGATCGCCGACGGCTGCGACACGCCGGAGACCTCGCTCGACCGCAGCGACACCAGCGCCATCCTGCGCGCCTGCGTTCAGAAGCTGTCACCTGCGCATCGCGAAATCATCAACCTGGTCTACTACCATGAGAAGTCGGTGGAGGAGGTCGGTCAGATCATCGGCATCCCGCAGAGCACGGTGAAGACCCGGATGTTCTACGCCCGCAAGCAACTGGCCGAATTGCTTAAGGGCTGTGGCGTCGAGCGCTTCGCTGCCTGAAGTTCAGCTATTTCAATGGGATAGGACTTTTGTTTTGGCCCTATCCCGGACACGGAAGTGTTACCGCCGACGAAACAATTGAAACAAAGCACAACATCAGGCGGAAAAACTTCCCTCCTATAAAGCTCACATACGGTTTCGTTAAACCTCCCAAGACCTCCAGCGACCCGGACGGGATGCCCCCCCTCCGGGTCGTTTTGTGTCTGGGGTAACGCACGCGGCGCCAGCGGTGCTGGGCACGGCGCTTCCTTGTCGTCATGGCCGGGCTTGTGCCGGCCATCCACGACTTCCCCGCGGTACAAAGACGAGGATGCCCGGGACAAGCCCGGGCATGACGCCCCCCTGCGAATTCGTGTCCCCGTCACGAACGTGTGACGGCGCGTAACGTCCGACACATCCATCCCGAACAGCCCTCGTGACCCCCTTCACGAGTGCCCCATGCTCGAACTTCTCTTCGCTGTCCTCGCCGGAATCCTCACCATCGCCGCGCCCTGCACGCTGCCGATGCTGCCGATCCTGCTCGGCGCCTCGATCGGCCGCAGCTCGCATCTGCGCCCCGCGATGATCGCGCTCGGCTTCGTCATCTCGTTCTCCGCGACTGCGCTGTTGCTCGGCGCCATCACGCGGCTGTTTGATTTCGATCCGAACGTGCTGCGCGAGGCGGCATCGATCCTGCTGCTCGGCTTCGGTCTGTTGATGCTGTGGCCAGCGCCATTCGAATGGCTGTCGATCCGGCTCAATGGCTGGCTCGATCTCGGCAACTCCGGCGCTACGCAGCGCGAGGGCGCGCTCGGCGGGCTCGTGCTCGGCACCACGCTTGGCTTGGTCTGGACGCCCTGCGCCGGCCCGGTGCTCGGCTCGATCCTGACGCTGGTCGCGACCACTGAGAACGCGACCTGGGCCGGCACGCTGCTGGTCGCCTACGCGATCGGCGCGGCTATCCCCATGCTGGCGATCGCATATGGCGGGCAGGCCGCGACCACGCGGGTGCGGAGTCTCGCGCGCATTTCGCCAAGACTGCAGCAGGGCTTTGGCGTCGTCGTGATCGGCTTCGCCGTCGCCGCCTATTTCCAATACGACACGCTGATCGTGGCGTGGCTCACCGGCTTCTATCCCACCGGCCAGATCGGCCTGTGATCATCGCGCATCTCAACCGGAGGACTCGTCCATGACTTTCAAACTGCTCGCCGTCTCCGCCGCTCTGATCGGCATCGCCGTAACAGGCGCGGTCATCCCCGGCATTTGCGACGAGGCCGCGCGCGCCGTCCCTGTCGTCACCGCTGCCGCCAGCCAGCAGACCGCGCCCGACTTCGCCGGCATCAACAACTGGTTCAACTCGAAGCCGCTCAATATCGCCGATCTCCGCGGCAAGGTCGTGCTGGTGGACTTCTGGACCTATGGCTGCGTCAACTGCGTCAACACGCTGCCGCACGTCACCGAGCTCTACGCCAAGTACAAGGACAAGGGGCTCGTCGTGGTCGGCGTGCACACGCCGGAATTCCCGTTCGAGCGCTCGGCGTCCAATGTCCAGGCCGCACTGAAACGCCACGGCATCACCTATCCGGTGGCACAGGACAATGATTCCAAGACCTGGAATGCCTACCGCAACCGGTATTGGCCGGCGCAGTACATCATCGACCAGAACGGCAAGATCGTGTTCCAGCACGAGGGCGAAGGCCGCTATGACGAGATCGACCGCACCGTCGGCCGGCTGCTGAACGCCAACAGCTAACACGCCGCGCTGGTCTCGCCGTTGTTGCTTGACTCCACGGACCCGTCCGTGGAGTTTCGCGGGCCACGCAATCAGCCGCCCGCGATGGACGACGCCACCAGCAGCACTGATATTCGCCTTCGTGAAGGCGCCTCGATCGCGCAGCGGCTGGTCATGTCCGGCTTTGCGGCCGCCGTTGCGCTGTGCTTCACGCCGGGTCTGTTCACGCACGACCCCCTGGAGGTGATCATCTCCGTGGTCGCGCTGCTGGTGGGAGCGGCGTTCGTCGGCGTCATCATGATGGCGCCGGCGGTGGTGTGGATCATCACGCCGGACGAGATCCTGATCGGGGAGCAGCGCCCGTTCGGAAAGCTGCGGACGCGGATCGTCGCCAAGGACGACATCAGGGGATTGCAGGTTCCCGGCAGCAAGAGGGCGAAAGCCCGCTTCCAGCTGGCCTTCACACTGGCCTCGGGAGAACGTCTGACGTCGCCGCCTATCACCGACGTCACGCATGTGCACGACACGGTGGCGCGGATCGCCGCGCAATTCGACGTTCCCGACGTCGAGTCTCCGGTCAATCCGCTCGATGCCAGCAATCCCGAGATGCGTCTCGGCGACCCTCTCGAGCCGTTTTCCACGAGGGACATCAGGATCGTCGCACTGATCGTCGTCGCATTGTGCGCCGTTCCCTACGCCTACAGGCTCTGGCGCGGCCTGTCGCCCGGGCCGGTCGACATCATGCTGCTGCCGGTCGGCGGGATCGCCGCTTTCGGCGTTTACCGGTATGCCAACCTTGTGACCGGCGCTTTCTGGATCATCCGCCAAGGCGATATCCGGGTCGAACGCCTGTGGGGCGACGGCACGCTGCGTGCCGACCACATCGAAGGGCGCGACGTGAAAACAATCACGGTCGAGCGCCGCGGCCGGTCCGAGGACGAGCACTGCATCGTCGTGATCCGATTGCTCTCAGGACGCCGGTTTCGCAGCCCCCGCATCGGCTCTCGGCCTGAGGCCCGGGCCGTAGGCGCCGAAATCGTCCGGCGGCTCGGGATCGCGCCGGAGAACAACCAGATCTGATATCGCGCTGCCTCCACATCGTCGTGGCCGGGCTTGTCCCGGCCATCCACGTCTTTGCCCACAGCACCAAGGATGCCCGGGACAAGCCGGGCATGACTGCGTTTGTGAATGCAAATGGCCGCCCCACCCCATGCGAGGCCGTGGCTACTGCTTTTCGCGCCATCCCCTGTTTGTGGCATTGCCGGCGGTCCGTCAAAAAACCAAAGCATTCTCGTGACATACCAGCCGGGCGCGCCATCAACTTGCCATGAAGCTGCCGCTGGGTTCAGATGGTTCCGAACGATATTCGCTGTGGCAGTGGGGAGAGCTTGAAATGACGGATTTTCGTCGCCTGACCGGGATATTTGTGGCTGCGATCGGCCTGATCCTGTCCGCGCCCCATGCCTACGCCCAGCAGCCCGACCGCGGCGACGAGCCGGGTCTGGTCGCCGACGACGCCTTCGAGCTCGATCCGGAATGGCAGAAGCAGGTCGTCTACTTCCGCACCACCGAAGCGCCCGGCACCCTCATCATCTCGACCGCCGAACGGCATCTCTATCTGGTGCAGCCCGGTGGTCGTGCGATCCGCTACGGCATCGGCGTTGGCCGCGATGGTTTTCAGTGGCAGGGGCTGGTGAACATCACCAACAAGAAGGAATGGCCGGACTGGACGCCGCCGCCGGAAATGATCCAGCGCCAGCCCTACCTGCCGCGCTTCATGGCCGGCGGCCCCGGGAATCCGCTCGGCGCCCGCGCCATGTATCTGGGCACCACGGTGTACCGCATCCACGGCACCAATCGGCCCGACACGATCGGCACCAAGGTCTCCTCGGGCTGCTTCCGGCTGGTCAACCGTGACGTCGCCGATCTTTACGATCGCGTCCCGGTCGGCACCAAGGTGGTCATCCGGCAGAAGCCCGAGCTCTGATCTTTTCGCCCTGGCGAATATTCCTTTTCCCGATTATTTCGAGAGAGCAACATGATGCGCACTTTTCGTGGCGGCCTGCTGATCGGGCTCGCAGTCGCCGTGCTGGTCGCCGTCCTGGCCATCATTTATGAATTCTACGACACCCGCACCCTGAAGCGCACCGTCCGCCGCGGCGAGGTGCTGTGCGGCGTCAACAAGGGCCTGCCGGGCTTCTCGATCCCCGACGACAAGGGCAACTGGACCGGCTTCGACGTCGATTTCTGCCGTGCGGTGGCCTCCGCGATCTTCAACGACCCGAGCAAGGCGAAGTTCGTCGCGCTCGACGCCAACGAGCGCTTCAAGGAATTGCAGAGCCGGAAAGTGGACATCCTCTCGCGCAACTCGACCTGGAGCATGGCGCGCGAGCTCGACTACGATCTCTATTTTCCCGCGGTCGCCTATTACGACGGCGCAGGCTTCATGCTGCCGCGCGCGCGCAACAAGGAAACCGCGCTGGATCTGACCGGGAGCAAGGTCTGCGTCCAGACCGGGACCACCACGGCGCTCAACGTCGCGGATTACTTCCGTGCCAACAACATGAAGTATGAAGAGGTGAAGTTCGACAAGCTGGACGACGTGGTGAAAGCCTACGATACCGGCAAATGCGACACGCTCTCCGCCGACGTCTCCCAGCTCTACGCGCTGCGGATCAACCTGTCGAAGCCCGGCGACCACATGATCCTGCCGGACATGATCTCCAAGGAGCCGCTCGCGCCCGTCGTGCGCCAGCGCGACGACGACTGGATGATGATCGTGAAGTGGACGCTATACGCGATGATCAACGCTGAGGAGCTCGGCGTCTCCTCGGAGAACATCGACGAGGCCCTGAAGTCGAAGAAGCCGGAAGTGATGCGGCTGGTCGGCACCGAGGGCAATTACGGCGAGCAGCTCGGCCTCACCAAGGATTGGGTGGTCCGCATCATCCGCCACGTCGGCAATTACGGCGAGATGTACGAGCGCAACATCGGCGAGAAGTCGAAGCTGAAGATCCCGCGCGGGATGAACCAGCTGTGGAATGCGGGCGGCGTGCAGTATGCGCCGCCGGTGAGATAAGACGGTCTAACCGCCGTCTTTGCGAGCGTAGCGAAGCAATCCAGAATCCCTCCGCGGTGACAGCCTGGATTGCTTCGTCGCAAGTGCTCCTCGCAATGACGAGCTTGGGGCAGGCGCGCTATCCACAATCTCAACTGTCATCGCCCGGCTTGACCGGGCGATCCAGTATTCCAGAGACGGTTGCGATCAATCGAGAAGCCGCGGCGTGCTGGGTCGCCCGGTCAAGCCGGGCGACGACACCGCCTGTGAGGCGACGCCCTGGACCTCACACCCGTCTCGCCTCAATACCCCCGCGCCCTTGCCAGCTGCTCGGTGTGGTAATTGGCGTCGCCGAACAATTCCTCGCACACACGCGCGCGCTTCATGAAGAAGCCGATGTCGAACTGGTCGGTCATGCCCATGCCGCCATGCATCTGCACGCCTTCCTGCACCGCGCGCGTGGCGGTGGTGCCGGCGCGGGCCTTTGCCACGGCGACGTTTGATGCGGCCTTGGCGACGTCCGTATCGAGCGCTTGCAGCGCCTTCATCACCGCGGCGCGGGTGATCTCGATGTCGACATAGAGTTCGGCGGCGCGGTGCTGCAGCGCCTGGAATTCGCCGATCAGCTTGCCGAACTGCTTGCGGCTCTTCAGGTACTCGACGGTGCGGTTGAACACTTCTTCGCTCAGGCCCACCATTTCGGAGGCCACCGCGCCGCGTCCGATATCGAGCACGCCGTCGAGCAAGCCGGCCCCCTGGTCAACTTCGCCGAGCACGCTGTCGGCATCGACCTCGACATTGGCAAGCTCGAGCCGCGCCGCATTGTGCGCGTCGACCATGATGGTGCGCTCGATCGCGACGCCCTTGGCCTTGGGATTGACCAGGAACAGCGTCAGCCCCTCGCGCTCGCCGGCCGAACCCGCGGTGCGCGCAGCGACAATGAGAAGATCGGCGACGTGACCGTCGACCACCAGCGCCTTGGCGCCGGAGAGCCTAAAACCGTTGCCGGCGCGCACGGCCTGGAGGCTGGTCTGAAGCGGGCGGTGTTTTGCGCCCTCGTCGATCGCGAGCGTCGCGAGCAGGGAGCCGTTGGAGATCTTCGGCAGATACTCCGACTTCTGCGCGGCATTGCCGCCACGGTTCAGCGCCGAGGCCGCGACCACGCTGGTGGCGAGGAAGGGCGACGGCATCAGCGTGCGGCCGATCTCCTCCATCACGACGCCGGCCTCGACATAGCCGAGCCCGCTGCCGCCGAACTCTTCCGGCACCAGCAAGCCGGCAAAACCCATCTCGGCGAAGGAATGCCAAAACTCCTTGGAGAAGCCGGTGGGATCTTTGCTATCGCGCAGATGTCGCAAATGCGACACCGGCGCCTTGTCGCTGATCAGCCCGCGCGCGCTGTCGCGGAGCATCGATTGTTCTTCGGTGAGGACGAGGGCCATGTGTGTGTTTCCGATTCGAAATTTATTCTGGTTCGTCATTCCGGGATGCGCCGAAGGCGCAGGCCCGGAATCCATTCCACCGCAGAGAATGCCGCCTGATGGATTCCGGGTTCGCGCTTTGCGCGTCCCGGAACGACGGTGGAGTTAGGCCCCCGGCAGATCGAGGATGCGCTTTGCGACAATGCCGAGCATGACCTCGGTGGTGCCGCCTTCGATCGAGTTGGCCTTGGTTCGCAGCCAAGCACGCGGCCGAGCGCCTTGCTTCGAGCGATCGCTCTCCCATTCCAGCGCATCAACGCCGCCGGCCGACATCAGGATCTCGTAACGGCGCTTGTTGAGCTCGGTGCCGTAATATTTCATCGCCGACGAGAACGCCGGATGCGCCTGGCCCGCCTTGGCGAGATCGACCGCGCGCTCTGCGCAAGCTGCAAGGGCAGCTTCGTCGACGTCGAAGCTGGCGATCCGGCCGCGCAGCATGGAATCGTCGAGCCGCCCCTGCGCATCGGTGCCGACGGAATCGGCTGCGATCTGGCCGAGCGGACGGCCGACGCCGCGTTCGCCCATGCCGGAGATCATCGCGCGCTCATGCTGGAGCAGATATTTTGCGACGTCCCAGCCGCGATTGACGATGCCGACCACATGCGATTTCGGCACGCGGACATTGTCGAAGAACGTCTCGCAGAACGGCGAGTAGCCGGAGATAAGGAGGATCGGCTTGGTCGTCACGCCCTTTGAGGTCATGTCGAACAGGATGAAGCTGATGCCGTCGTGCTTCTTCGCGGCGGGATCGGTGCGGACGAGGCAGAAGATCCAGTCGGCGTAGTTGGCGTAGGACGTCCAGATCTTCGACCCCGTGATCACGAAATCATCGCCATCGCTCTCGGCGCGGGTCTGGAGCGACGCGAGATCGGAGCCGGCGTTCGGCTCGGAATAGCCCTGGCACCAGCGGATCAAGCCCGCCGCGATTTTCGGCAGGTGCTCTTTCTTCTGGGCATCGTTGCCGTATTTCAAAAGCGCCGGCCCGAGCATCCAGATGCCGAAGCTCGACAGCGGCGGCCGCGCGACGATTCGTCCCATCTCCGCGCGCAGCACCTTGTGCTCGGCAGCGCTCAGGCCACCGCCGCCATATTCTTTCGGCCAATCAGGCACGGTCCAGCCCTTGTCGCGCATGCGCTCGAACCAGATGCGCTGCGGCTCGGACGAAAACTTTGCGTTACGTCCGCCCCAGAACACGTCGGCATCTGATGTTGCGGGCTTGCGCATCTCCGGCGGGCAGTTGGCCTCGAGCCACGCACGTGTTTCGCTGCGGAATGTTTCGAGATCGGCGGTCTCAGTCTCGCTGGTCCTGGAGTCAGTCATTGGTCGTTTCCATCAATTAAAATCGGCTTGTTGGGCGCGACTCTGGGCCAAGCTCCCGCGGAATTCAACCACTTCCGTGTCACGCATCGGCTATAGTCGCGACTACGGCGAGCTTGAAAACAAAGAGGAAACAACAATGCGCCTGAAGCTTCTTTCGCCTGGCGAAATGAACGAGAGCCAGCGGCAGACATATGACGAGTCGATTGCCGGCAAGCGCGGCAAGCCGCCGGCGCCGATGATGGCCTGGCTCAATAGCCCCGACATGGCCCGTCACGCCACGCGGCTCGGCGAGGTCCTGCGCTACGACACGATCTTCCCCGCGAAGCTCGCGGAGATCGCGATCCTGGTGACGGCGCGGCACTGGACCGCGCATTACGAATGGTATGCGCACAAGCGCCTCGCGCTTGCCGGCGGCATGAAGCCCGACATCATCGACGCCATCCGCGACCGCCGCACGCCCGTCTTCGACGATCCCAAGGCCAAGATGATCTACGACGTTGCGAAGTCGCTGCATGAGGGCCACGGCGTCGAGAAGGGCCTCTATGACGCGGCGGTGAAGCTGCTCGGCGAGCGCGGCGTGGTCGAGGTGATTGGTCTCTGCGGCTATTACACCTTGGTGTCGATGACGCTGAACACGTTTGAGTTCGAGCTGCCGGAGGGCGAGTTGCGGGAGCTGTCATAGTTTCGCATATGGAAACGCTGGGTTTCGGGATAGGTCAGTAGCAATGCTCCGAGGCTCGCCTTATGTGGGAATGGTCAACGGAGCAACCACATGTCGCAGAACCAAGCCGTCGCCGCCGGCACCAGGATCGGCCACGTTCACCTCAAGGTCGCCGATCTCGACCGCGCGCTCGGCTTCTATTGCGGCGTGCTCGGTTTCGAGCTGATGCAGCGCATGGGCTCCGGCGCGGCCTTCATCTCGGCCGGCGGCTATCATCACCACATCGGGCTCAACACCTGGGAGAGCAAAGGCGGCTCGCCGCCGCTGCCAGGCACGACCGGGCTCTATCACACCGCGATCCTCTATCCGACGCGGTCCGCGCTGGCGGATGCGCTGCACCGCGTGCTCTCGGCCGGCATCGCGCTCGACGGGGCCAGCGACCATGGCGTGTCCGAAGCGCTCTATTTGCGCGATCCGGACCAGAATGGCGTGGAGCTGTATTGGGACAAGCCGCGGGAGCAATGGCCGTTCGGGCCGGATGGCAAGCTGTCGATGTTTACGAAGCGACTGGATGTGGAGGAGCTGCTGAAGCAGCGGGACGCGTGACGCCGTAGTGATTGCGTAGGGTGGGTTAGCCGAAGGCGTAACCCACCTCTTTCGCCTCCGCGGAGGCAAACAATGGTGGGTTACGCTTCGCTAACCCACCCTACGAAAGCTTTGCTCGCGGCTTCCCCCGCACCATGATCAACGCCGCCGCTGCTACCTCCAGGGCAATACACAGATAGAACGGCAGCTCATAGCCACCGGAGAAGTCGCGCAGAAAGCCGACCACGCCGGGGCCGAACGCATAGGTCACCTGGTTGATCGCGGTGTTGAGGCTGATCAGCACTCCGAACGAGGCGGAATCGAATTCCTGCTGTACGATCAGCGACGGCAGCGTGATGAGATTGCCGACCGAGAAGCCGAACAATGCGCAGGCGGCGATCAGCACGTAGTCATTGTGCAAATTGATGACGACGAGAAGCGCCGCGGCCTGACTCAGGAACGACAGCGCCGAGGCGAGCCGCTGGTTGAGACGGTCGATCACCAGCGAGAACAGCACCCTGCCGATCACCGCCATCGCGGTCAGCACCGCAACCGCGACGGCCGCGCGTTCGCGCCCGATCACGGGATCGAGGAACGAGATCAGGTGGACGATGAAGCCGACCTGCGCGAACAGCACCAAAGCAAAGGCAATGGTCACCGTGAGGAAGCCGACATCGCGCAACGCCTGGTTGCGGATTTGCGCCGACGATTGCGGCTTCGTTTTCGTCGCGGCGCGCCGTCCGTGGAGATCGGGCGGGCGGCCGACGACAATCAGGATCGCTGGCAGGAGCAGCACCAGCATGGCGCCGGCGACGGTGAACATCGCGCTGGCGAAGCCGACATGACCAATCAGGGTCACCAGCAGCGGCACGCCGACGATGCCGCCGAAGCTTGCGCCGTTCAGCGCGAGGCTGATGGCCATGCCGCGCTTGTGGTCGAACCACAGGCTGATCGTGTTGGTGATCATGGCCAAACTCGTGCCGGCCCAGCCGAAGGCGAGCACGGCATTCGCGAGATAAAGCTGCCACGGCTCGCGCACCGCGCCGATCGCGACCGCCGCAGCCGACATCGCCAGCGTCCCCGCGATCAGGCCGAGACGCGGGCCGTATTTGTTGACGGCCTCGCCGACGAAGACGACGAGCAGCGCGCCGAACAGATAGAAGAACGTCGTGGCGGATGAGATCAGCGAGGCCGACCAGCCGTGCGCGCGCTGGAGCTCGGCGACATAAACGCTCTGGCCGTAGAAGCCGAGCCCCCAGCCGAAGGTCGCGAGCAGGAAGCAGACCGCAACGATGCGCCAGCCTTCGTAGCGGAGCGAGGATTCGTCGACGGATGCGTCGTATCGGGGGTTGTCGAGCATTTGCGCTTGTCCTTCGTTTCCCCCGCGAGCGCCGTGCTTCACGCTCGCCTGTTCATGACGAGCATCATGTAACAACCCAGACATCGGAAATCACTTCGACCTGGATCGAACTATCAACGCTGCTGACAGCCTCCCGCCACCTCAGATCGCATCCGGGAACTCGCCCATGGCCGCGTCCAGCCGCGCCTTGCGGCGGCGGGCAAAGGACGCCAGCGAGAGCACGGCGAGACCGAGTGCTACCGGTGGGAACACCACCATGTTCACTGCGGACCAGCCGTAACTGGCGAGCAATTGGCCGGACGAGAACGAGCCGATCGCCATCATGCCGAACACCAGGAAATCGTTGAAGGCCTGCACCTTGTTGCGCTCCTGCGGCCGGTGCGTCTCCAAGACCAGCGCTGAGGCGCCGATGAAGGAGAAATTCCAGCCGATACCGAGCACGATCAGCGTGGCCCAGAAATGCATCGCGGTGATGCCGGACAGGCCGATGCCGGCCGCGCCGGCCTCCAGCAGCAGGCCGGCGGCAACGACCTTCCGCGCGCCGAAGCGGGCTATCAGCGCGCCCGTGAAGAAGCTCGGCCCGTACATGGCGACGATGTGCCATTGAATGCCGAAATTGGAATCGGAAACGCTCAAGCCGCACAGCTTCATGGCGAGCGGCGCCGAGGTCATTACCAGATTCATCATGGGGTAGGAGATGACGCCGCACAGCGCCGCCGCGATGAAGCGCGGCTGGGTCACGATGTCGAGCAGCGGCCGCCCGCCGTGAAGATCGGCCGGCGCCGGCTTCGGCATGTCGACGCCGGCGACGATGCCCATGGCGATGAGCGCGACAGCCGCCTGGACCAGGAAGCTGAAGGCGAACAGATAAGGCTGCCAGACATCCATGGTCCATTGCACGAGCTGCGGACCGAGCACGCCGGCGAACACGCCGCCCGCCATCACCCAGGACACCGCCTTGGGTCGATAGGCAGCACTGGCGCCGTCGGCGGCAGCAAAGCGATAGGACTGCGCCACCGCGCCGTAGAGGCCGCCGAGAAAAGTCGCCAGACAGAACAACGGAAACGAAGCGTGCAGGATCGCGAAACAGCCGAGCAAACCGGTCAGCGCGCCCAGACCGGTGCCGACGATGAAAGCGACGCGGCGGCCGAAGCGTCGCGAGATCGCGCCGGTCGGCAGCGTGCCGGCGGCGAGGCCGAGCACATACATCGAGATAGGCACTGTCGCGAACGAGACGTCGGGCGCGAGCGTCGCGCCGACGATCGCGCCGGTGGCGAAGATCACGGCAGAGTTGGCGCCGGTCAGCGCCTGCGCGGCGGCAAGGCGCACCACATTGCCGCGCACGCGAGCGTCGGCGGCGATCTCATTGGCTGCAGTCACATCCAGCATCGGCATTTCCGCCCCAACGGGCATTCGAGGGGCTTCAAAGGCTTTCAAGGGCTCGCTTGATTCCCGGCACTATGGCGGGGCGCGGGAGGGCGGGCAACCGGCGCAAACGGGCGCAGGCCATGTCTCTGACGCAATCGGGCCGATGATAATGGGCCGCGCACTTGACGGCTTGCGCTTGATCAAATCCTATCCGCCGCGACCTTCCGGAGTTTCGTTCATGTCCGTCGACGACAGGCCTACGCTCAGCGCTCCCGACGACGATCCCTGGCTCTGGCTGGAGGAGATCGAAGGCAAGCAGGCGCTCGATTTCGTCACGCGGCAGAACAGCTTGACGCTCGACGCGTTCGGCGGAGCGGCCTTCGCGCGCGACCGCGATATCCTCGCGGCGATCTACGATCGTCCGGACAACATTCCCTATGTCAGCCGGCGCGGCGACGAACTGCACAATCTCTGGAAGGACGCCACCAACCCGCGCGGCCTGTGGCGGAAGACTTCGCTTGCGGAGTTCCGCAAACCGCATCCCACGTGGGAGATCATGCTGGATGTCGACCAGCTCGCGGTGCGCGAAGGCGAGGACTGGCTGCTGAGCGGCATCACCACACAGAAGGGAAGCGCGCGCGCCATTTTGAGTCTGTCGCGCGGTGGCAGCGACGCCGTCACCTTGCGGGAATTCGACCTCGACACCAAGAGTTTCGTTGCGGACGGATTTGCGCTGTCGGAAGCCAAGGGCGGCGCCGATTGGCTCGATGCCGACACGCTGCTGCTGTCGAGCGCCCATGGCGAAGGCATGGCGACGAGTTCAGGATATTCGCGGACGGTTCGCCTGTGGCGGCGTGGGCAGCCTGTCGATCAGGCGCAAACGATCATCGAGACCACGGCCGATCACATGGCGATCTCCGGCATGGTCGACGACACCGCCGCGCCCCCGCGCAGCTGGATCGTCGACCAGATCGATTTCTTTAATCATGCGCTCTGGCTGCGCGATGCCGACGGCACGACGACGAAGCTCGATCTGCCGACCGGCATCTGGATGCAGGCGCATGGCGACTGGTTCGCGATGAAGCTGCGCGAAGCCTGGTCGATCGAGGGCAGAACCTATGCCGCCGATACCGTGCTCGGCATGTCGCTCTCGGCGTTCCTTGCCGGCAGCCGCGATTTCGCGGCGTTGTTCGAGCCGGAACCTCGCCGCGCCCTGCAGGGTCTGTTCTGGGCTGGGGGCAGGCTGGTGCTGTCGATCCTCGACGAGCTCCAGCCGCAATTCGAGATCTGTACGCCGTCCGCCACAAGCTGGAGCCGCGCGTCGCTCGGCGGCCTGCCGCAGATCGGCGTCGTCGATATCTGGCCGCTGGATCGCCATCCCTCCGAGAGCAACGGCGACTTGCTTGCCAACGTGCAGGATCCGCTGACGCCGCCGTCGCTGCTGCTGATGGAGCGCGGCGTCGCGAGCCCGACCGTGTTGAAGCAGGCGCCGAAAACATTCAACGCGGACGGTCTTGTGGTGACCCAGCACGAGGCGATCTCGATCGACGGCGAGCGCATTCCCTATGTGCAGACCGGCCCCAGCGGCGAGACCGGCGATGCACCGGTCTATATGAGCGCCTATGGCGGCTTCGCCCATTCGGTGAAGCCGTATTACAACGCATCGCTGGGCAAGCTGTGGCTGGAGCGCGGCGGCACGACGGTGCAGGCGAATTTGCGCGGCGGCGGCGAATTCGGCACACGCTGGCACGATGCCGGCCGGCTCGCCGGAAAGAAGCTGTCGCATGATGATTTCGCCGCCGTTGCCGCCGATCTCGTCCGCCGCGGCGTGACGACAGCAAAGCGCATCGCCGCACAGGGCGGATCGAACGGCGGCATCCTCATCACCAACATGCTGGTGCGATACCCCGATCGTTTCGGCGCGCTGTTCTGCACCATCCCGCTGGTCGACATGCGCCGCTACACAAAACTGCTCGCGGGCGCGAGCTGGATTGCGGAATATGGCGATCCCGACAAGCCGGAGGAGTGGGACTGGCTGAAGACCTACTCCGCCTATCACAACGTCAAAGCCGGCCAACCCTATCCGCCAATCCTGATCGCCACCACGCGGCGCGACGACCGTGTCCATCCCGGGCATGCGCGCAAGATGGCGGCAAAGCTCCAGGCCCTGGGCTACGAGGCCCGGTTTTACGAGCCTGAAGCGGGCGGCCACGGCTACGGCAAGGACAACAAGGAGCGCGCGGGGTTCGAGGTGATTGGTTTTCGGTTTTTGAAAGACAAGATCGGGTGGAAGGACGAGGGCTAGCGTTTGCGGGGCTGACGTTTCGGCATCGTCATGGCCGGGCTTGCCCCGGCCATCCACGCCTTGGCTGGTGCACGAAGAACGTGGATGCCCGGGACAAGCCCGGGCATGACGACGTCCTATCGCGCGAATACCAAGGTCAGATTATTCGCCGGCATGTCGATCGTATCGACGAGGCGAAGACCTGCGCCGCGGGCGAGCGCCTCGACATCGCTGATGTCACGCACGCCCCAGTCGGGATTGCCTTCACGCAGGGACGTGTCGAACACGGCATTGCTGAGCGCGATGTGCTTGCCGCCGCGCTTGAACGGGCCGTAAAGGAACAGCTCGCCGTCGGCCCGCAAATAGCGGCCGGCGCCGGCGAACAGGCCCTCGGCGACGCTCCATGGCGCGATGTGGATGACATTGGCGCAGAACACCGCGGCAAGACTTGACGGCGCCTGCCCGCTTTTCATCTCCGGGCACCAATCGGGATCGGTGAGATCGATCCGCAGCGGCGAACGGATGTTTTTCAGGCCTGAATGAATGCGCCAAGCCTCGATGCTCTTGAGATGGCGCTGGTTGAGATCGCTGGGCCACCAGATCAGGCCGGGCGTGTGACGGGCGAAATAGACCACGTGCTGGCCGGTTCCGCTGCCGAGCTCGACCACATTGCCGGTGCAGCCGGCGAGATGCTGTTCCAGTGCCGCCCAGAGCGGCTCGTGATTGCGATGAAATGCCGGTGCGTCGAGCCGCCCATCGGACTCGACCCGACCGCCATCCCTGCCGAATTCGACGACATATTCAGCCAAGTGAGGTCCCCTTGAAAAAACGAGAACGCGATGAAAACAGGTTGAGCGGCAAAACGCTCAGGAACAGCCGGCCCGCGCCACGCCCTAAACTCTCGGGCCAAATCGGCTGAACAAATAATCTCATTAGTTGCAATGGGGAAGATATTAACTCCATTTTGTCGCGTGCATAGTCTTGATTGTCAGACGGTGCCCTTTGTGCTTTGGAACGCTTCTATTTCGCCACGAGACCAACGCTATAACGCCTCGGAATGACGCCTTGACCGCCTTTTCCCGGACGCCCGTTCTGTTCTTCTTGCTGGCCATTTCCGCCGGCCTCGCCAGCCCGGCGTGGGCGCAGTCCGCTGTGGCCGACGGCCGGAAACTCGCTTTCGACCGCGGCAAGGGCAATTGCCTGACCTGCCATGTCATCAGGGGTGGCGACCTGCCGGGAACGATCGGGCCGGAACTGAAGGACCTCAAGGCCAAGTACCCCGATCGCAACGAGCTGGCCGCGATCATCTTCGACGAGACCAAGCGCAATCCGCAGACCATGATGCCGCCGTTCGGCCGGAACCGGATTTTGACCGAACAGGAGATCAGCGCGATCGTTGATTTCCTGCAGACCCTGTGACTTCAGGCACGAGATTGCCCAGGAGACCCGAGATGACCACACTCACCGGCCCTACCGCGACGCGGCGCCTGATCCTTCAGGGCGCAGCCTCGGTCGCGCTGCTCGGCCTCGGCAATCTGCCGTTCGGTGCCGCTCCCGCGCGGGCCGCGGCCAACGACAAATATCCGGAAGAGGCCTTCAAGCAGAAGGGCGAGGCGGATGCCATCAAGGCGCTCTACGGCAAAACCGCCGAGCCCTCCGACAAGATCAAGCTGGACGCCCCCGAGATCGCCGAAAACGGCGGCGTGGTGCCGATCTCGGTGACGACGACGCTCGACAAGGTCACCTCGATCTCGTTCTTCGTGGCCGAGAACCCGAACGCGCTGGCCGCGTCCTACAGGATTCCCGAAGGCACGATCCCTGCTGTCGCCAACCGCTTGAAGATGGCCAAGACCACCAACGTGGTCGCGATCGTGGAGGCCGACGGCAAGCTCTACAGCGCGACCAAGGAAGTCAAAGTCACCGTCGGCGGCTGCGGCGGCTAAGCGAGGAAGTTCGAGATGGCATCCAGCATTCGCGTCCGCGCCACCGCCAACGGCGACATCACGGAGGTGCAGGCGCTGATCCAGCACCCCATGGATACCGGCTTCGTCAAGGACGCCAAAGGCGAGCTGATCCCGGCGCATTACATCCAGCAGCTGAAATTCGAATGTAACGGCAAGGACGTCTTCGTTGCCGATTGGGGCACCGCGATCTCGAAGGACCCCTACGTCAAGTTCAGCTTCAAGGGGGCCAAGAAGGGCGACGATCTCAAGGTCTCCTGGACGGATAACAAGGGTGCGTCGGATACGACCACCGCGAAGATCTCGTGATGACGGCCCGTACCTCCATCCTGCTTGGTTCGCTGAGCGCCGCGCTCGTCGCGTTGGCCCTCACCTCTCCGCGCGTGGTGGCGGCCGACAAGGTCGATCCCGTTGCCGATGCCAAGGCATTCCAGAACTTCTTCTTTCAGAAATTCCCGACCGTGAAGCACGAGGACTTCGTCAACGGCCCCTATTCCATGAACGAGGACATGAAGCGGCAGTGGCAGGAGAAGGAGGAATTCCCGCCCTACGAGTTCGCGCTCGACGCCGGCAAGGAGATGTTCGCCACCCCGTTCAAGAACGGCAAGACCTATGCCGACTGCTTCCCGAACGGCGGCATCGGCATCCGCCAGAACTATCCTTATTTCGACGAGAAGGAAGGCAAGGTCGTCACGCTGGAACTGGCGCTCAACCGCTGCCGCGAGGCCAATGGCGAGGCGCCCTATTCCTACGTCAAGGATGAGATGGCCTCGCTCACCGCCTACATGGCCTTCACCTCGCGCGGCAAGCCGATGGACATCAAGATCCCCGACGATCCTCGCGCGCTCGCGGCCTTCGAGAACGGCAAGCGCTATTTCTACACGCGCCGCGGCCAGATGAATTTCTCCTGCGCGAGCTGCCATGTGCAGAGCCCGGGCGAGCGCATCCGCGCCGAGATCCTGGCGCCGGCGCTCGGCATTCTGAACGCGATGCCGATCTACCGCTCCGAATGGAGCGGCATGGGCACGACCAGCCGCCGCTTCGTCACCTGCAACAGCCAGACCCGCGCGGTTCCGCTGGAGCCGCAGGCGGATGAATACCGCGATGTCGAATATTTCCTGTCCTACGTCGCCAACGGCCTGCCGATATCGGGACCGGGAGCGCGGCCATGAACCGGTCACTTGCCGTCGCCATGTTCCTCGCCTTGCTGCTCGCTTTGGGCCTCGCGCCAGCGGCGCGCGCGGCGAATGAGGCAGACTACAAGACGGCCTATTCCGCCGCCGAAGCTGCCGCGAAGGAGGCTGCCAGCTTGCGCCACCAATGGACCGTGACCGTCTCGGCGCTGGCCGCCGCAAAGAAGGCAGCCGATGGCGGCGATTTCGACCGCGCCGTGGCCGCAGCGAGGGAGGCCGAGGCGCTGGCGAAGGCGTCGATCTTCCAGGCGATTTCCGAAAAAGAAGCCTGGAAGGCGATGGAAATCCGCTAGACTGTTCGCTCCTGCAACAGCCTTGCGACCATGAGAGGGCGCGGAGAATTTCTGGATGGCGATCCGCCGCCGCGATTTCCTGAAGAATGCAGGCCTTGCTGCCGCATCGCTCAGCCTGCCGCGGCTTGCGCGCGGTGCTGAGGCCGCGAGCATTTACGACCTCGAACGGTTCGGCAATGCGCGCATCCTTCACCTCACCGACACCCATGCGCAACTCAATCCGGTCTATTTTCGCGAGCCCAGCGTCAATATCGGGATCGGCGAGATGGCCGGACGGCCGCCGCATCTGGTCGGCCGCGCCTTCCTCGACCGCTTCGGCATCAGGCCCGACAGCGCGGACGCCTATGCCTTCAGCTGCTTCGAGTTCGAGAAGTCCGCAGGCCGCTTCGGCAAGCTCGGTGGCTTCGCCCATCTGAAGACGCTGATCGACCGCTTGCGCGGCGATGCCGGCGAAAAACGCTCCGTGCTCGTCGACGGCGGCGATCTCTGGCAAGGCACGGGACTCGCCAATATCATGCAGGGCCGCGACATGGTCGAGGCCGCAAACCTGCTCGGTATCGAGGCGATGACCGGGCATTGGGAATTCACCTACGGCGAGCAGGCGCTGCGCGACAATCTCGCGCGCTTCAAGGGCGAGTTCCTGGCGCAGAACGTTTTCCTGACCGAGGAAGCCGCATTCAACGACGCCCCCGCCTTCGACAGGGCGACGGGACGCGTGTTCAAGCCCTCCGTGATCAAGGAGCTCGGCGGCCATCGCGTCGCCATCGTCGGCCAGGCCTTCCCTTACGTGCCGATCGCGCATCCCAAACGATTCACGCCGGACTGGACCTTCGGCATCCGCGAGGAAGAACTCCAGAAGCATGTCGATGGCATGCGCGGCACCGACAAGGTCGATGCGGTCATCCTGCTGTCGCACAACGGCATGGACGTCGATCTCAAGCTCGCAAGCCGCGTCACCGGCATCGACGTCATCCTCGGTGGCCACACCCATGATGCGATCCCGCAGCCGATCGCAGTGAAGAATGCGAGCGGCACCACGCTCGTCACCAATGCCGGATCCAACGGAAAATTCCTTGCCGTGCTCGATCTCGCGCTCGACAAAGGCAAGGTCGGCGACGTCAGATATCATCTGCTGCCGGTCTATTCCGAGCTGTTGAAGCCCGATCCTGGGATGGCAGAACTGATCGGCCGGCTGCGGGCGCCCTTCGTTACCGATTGGTCGGACAAGATCGCGGCGCCCGATCGCCTGCTGTATCGCCGCGATAATTTCGCCGGCCCGGTCGACGAGCTGATCTGCAGTGCGCTGCGCACCGAGCTCGACGCCGAGATCGCGCTGTCGCCGGGCTTCCGCTGGGGCGTCACCGCCCTCTCCGGCCAGCCGCTGACAATGGAGGATTTGCTGGCGGAAACCGCCATCAGCTATCCCGAGAGCTATGTGCAGGAGATGACCGGCGCGCAGATCAAGGACGTGCTGGAAGACGTCTGCGACAATCTCTTCAATACCGATCCTTATTACCAGCAGGGCGGCGACATGGTGCGCGCCGGCGGGCTCAGCTACACCTGCACGCCGACGGCGGCGATCGGCAGCCGCATCTCGGAGCTGAAGCTCAATGGCGGCAAGGCGCTCAGTGCCAGCCACCGCTACAAGGTCGCGGGCTGGGCCTCGGTCAACGGCCAGCAGGGCGCGCCGGTGTGGGATGTGGTGGCAAAATATCTGCGCTCGGGCCGGATGTTTCAGGAGCGGCTCGGCTCCGGCGTCACGCTGAAAGGCGTCGAGGGCAATCCGGGCATCGCAGGACAGGGATGATGCGGGCGCAAACCCTATCCGCGATGCTGCTGGCGCTGCTCGCATGGACGGCGACGCCGACGGCTTTTGCGCAACAGGTGCCGCTCCAGGACAAGCCGTTCGCCGAGCACAAGATCGTGCTGCAGCTCTCCGATGGCGAGGCGAGGAAGCAGGCTCTGGTGCTCAGCGTCGCCAACAATTTGCTGAAGGCCTACGACCCCGACAAGGTCGCGATCGAGGTGGTGGCGTTCGGTCCCGACATTGATCTCCTGTTGTCAGGCAGCGAGCGCCGCAAGCAGGTCGAGAGCCTGATCGCGCAAGGCGTACGCTTCGACATCTGCCTCAACACCGTCGACACGATCGAGCGGGAGACGGGCAAGCGGCCGGATTTCATCCCCTCGGCGACACCGGTGCAGGTCGGGGTGGGGCAGATCCTGTTTCTCAGCGAGAACGGGTACACATTGGTGCGGCCCTGAGCCTTTTGTCGGGGCAAAGCGTCGCGGCACACTCGGTGTCATCGCCCGCGAAGGCGGGCGATCCAGTACTCCGAGACGGCGAGGGTACGGAGAGGGCGCGGCTGGATTCCCCGCCTTCGCGGGGAATGACAGCGGTGGCCGGGTGACGCCCGCCCGCCCGTCACAGGAATAAAAATCTTCCAAATTTTCTTGCTTACACAGTGAATTGCTTCTCTTGTGAGCCCGAAATGTAGTAGAATCTCCGGGTAATTCACGCCGGGTCTTGCCATGATTTTCCGCCAGCTCTTCGACAGTGTTTCGGGTACCTACAGCTATCTCCTGGCGAGCCGCGCCGGCGGCGAGGCGCTGATCCTCGATCCCGTGCTGGAGAAGGTCGACCGCTACTGCCAGCTGCTGCGCGAGCTTGATCTCAAGCTGGTCAAGGCCGTGGATACCCATCTACATGCCGACCACGTCACCGGCCTTGGCGAGCTGCGCGATCGCACCCATTGCATGACGGTGATGGGCGACCAGACCAAGGCCGACGTGGTGGCGATGCGGGTTGCCGACGGCGACAAGGTGACGATCGAGGGCCTGGCGCTCGACGTGATGTACACGCCTGGCCACACCGACGATTCCTATTCCTATTTGATGGGCGACCGCGTCTTCACCGGCGACACGCTGCTGATCCGCGGCACCGGCCGCACCGATTTCCAGAACGGCTCGTCGCGCGCGCAGTACGATTCGATCTTCAACCGCCTGCTCAAGCTGCCCGACGAGACCATGGTGTTCCCGGCGCATGACTACAAGGGCGACACCGTCTCCACCATCGGCGAGGAGAAGCGCTACAATCCACGGCTCCAAGTGCGCTCGGTCGACGACTATATCGAGCTGATGGCCAATCTGAAGCTGCCCAATCCGAAGATGATGGACGTCGCGGTGCCCGCCAACATGCATGTCGGCCTGCACCAGGAGGAGCTGGAGAAAGAGGGTCGCGCGCTCCGCGCCGTCGAGGCGATCCGCAGCCTCGGCCGTCCCGATATCCTGCTGGTCGATTTGCGCGAGACCAATGAGCGCATGAAGCACGGCATGCTCGAAGGCGCACTGCATACGCCCTATCCGTCCGTTGAAGACAGCCTCAAGCCCGGCGGCATGCTGCGCGAGGTCGCGGCCGCCACCGGCCGCCGCGTCGTGTTCTTCTGCGCCTTCGGCGAACGCTCTGCGATGGCTGTCGCCGCCGCCAAGGAGGCCGGGCTCACCAACACCGCCCACATCGCCGGCGGTATCGATGCCTGGAAGAAGGCCGGCGGCCCGGTGGTGCACTGAGCGCCCTTGCCGCCGTTCTTGAGATAAATCAGCAGCTGCCCATATATTCAGGCTAGGACGGATGCAGCATCACCATCCGGGACCAGCCATGGCCAAGATCGGCAAGCCGAGCGCGCCGCCCAAAATTGCGGACAACACGCCAGCAAAAGACAAGGCGAAGAAGCCTCCGCCTCCGCGCGACACCGAAGATGATGATTACGAAGACGGCGACATCGCGACACCGAAGCGCGACCGCTACGGGCCGGATGACGAGCCGTTTTGAGGGGTAGCGGCTTGTGTTTTGACGGCCCGCGCCTCCTCTCCGCCGTCGTCTTGGCGAAGGCCAGGACCCATACCGCGTGATCCCTCGATCGTGGATGCTCGCAGTACCGGACCACGAGTTTTCGCCAAACTGGTTCCTGGGAATGGGTCCTAGCTTTCGCCAGGACGACGGCGGGGAATCTCCTGCCCCGCGCTACTGCCATGCGCCTGCGTTCATGGACAAATAACCGCTCTGCCCGATAGTTTGCGCGTCTCCAAAGGACGTGAAACGGAACTGCAATGGTCGACGTTCTCGCCGCACCGCAACAAGGCAAGGCGGACAGCGCGCTACGCACGCTGACGGGAATTTCGATCGCGCATTGGGTCAGCCATTTCCATCTGCTGGTCCTGCCGATGCTGTTTCCCTTCCTCAAGAATCAACTCGGCGTCGGCTATGTCGAGCTCGGGTTTGCACTGACCGTGTCGGCCGTGGTGTCGGGGCTGACGCAGGCGCCGACCGGTTATCTCGTCGACCATTTTGGCGCGCGAAAGATTTTGCTGGGCGGTCTTACCCTCGGCGGCTTCGCGCTGATCCTGCTCGGCCTGCATCTGAGCTACACCTCGCTGATCGCCTGCGCCGTGCTGCTCGGGCTCGCCAATAGCGTTTACCATCCCGCCGATTACGCCATCCTCGCCGAGCACATGGACGAAGCACGGATGGGCCGCGCCTTCTCGATCCACACCTTTGCAGGCTATTTCGGCGGCGCGGTGGCGCCGGCGATCGTCGCCGCACTGGTCATCGTGTCCGGCGGTGCCGGTGCGCTGATCGCATCGGGCGCGATCGGCGTTCTGGTCGCGCTGTTGCTGGTGACGATGAACATTCCCGATGCCGGCGCGCACAACACCAAGCCGGGCACCGAGAGCGCACCCAAACAGGCCGTGATCACGCCGGCGCTGATCACGCTGACGGCGCTGTTCATGCTGCTCAGCCTGTCGGTCGCCGGCATCAACAATTTCGGCGTGGTGGCGCTGATGAGTGGCTATGGCGTGACCTATTCCGCGGCCAATGTCGCGCTCACCGCTTTCCTCGGTGCAAGCGCCGCCGGCGTGCTCGCGGGCGGCTTCCTTGCCGACCACACCGAGCGCCACGGCTATGTCGCCGCCGCTTGCTTTGCCGCAAACGCGGCGATCGTGCTGCTGATCGCGCTGGTCACGCTGCCGGGCTGGGCGCTGACCGCCACGATGGCGGCCGCGGGATTCCTCTCCGGCGTGATCGCGCCCTCGCGCGACATGCTGGTGCGCAATGCAGCACCTCCCGGCGCGGCCGGTCGCGCCTTCGGCATCGTCTCCACCGGCTTCAATCTCGGCGGCATCGTCAGCCCGCTGCTGTTCGGCTGGATCATGGACCAGAGCGCGCCGCACTGGGTGTTCGGCGCGTCCGTGATCTTCATGGTCGCGACAGTGGTGCTGTCGCCGTTCACGGAGCGGAAGCGGAAAATCGCGGCTTGAGCAACACTCAATTGTCGTCCCGGCGAAGGCCGGGATGACAGTTGTGGTAGGGGGGCGAGGATGCGCCCTTACGTCGGCGACACCGCGCTCTTCAGCGGCGCTGCCTGCGGCGTAGCACCACCGGTGAGCCTCGCCTTTTCCGTGTTCGGCCAGAGCAGGAGCAGCCCGAGCAGGCCGGAGCCGACCATGATCGCGGCGTTGATGGTGAAGCCGGTCATGTAGCCGTCGAGCATGCTGCCGGCGCGCTGGATCACGCTGCCCATCACGAGCGGCGCGATGATGCCCGAAAGGGTATAGAGCGCACCGTAGATCGCGAGAACCGCGCCGCGCTGCGACGTCGGCGTGAACTCGCCGAGCATGGGCGGGCAGACGACGTAGATCGCGCCGCACAGGCCGGAGCCGACCACGAGCAGGGCGATCTGAAGGCCCGCGCCTTGGACGTGCGGCATCATCGCGAGGATCAGGCCGCCGACGATCAGCGGCACCGAGCCGAGCACGCCGCGGGAGATCCGCGACGTGTAGCCGCGTGCCAGCATCACCTGCGAGATCCAGCCCGTGAGAATGACGACGGTCGCCCCGAACACCCAGGGAAGGATCGAGACGAAGCCCGCCTGAGACTGCGAGAAGCCGAGGCCCTTGACGATGAAGGGCGTGAACCAGGTGAGCCCGAGCGACAGCGCCCAATAGGCGCCGAAGGTCGCGGTCACGCAGCCGATGAAGGTGCGCGATGTCAGAAGCTGAAGATAGGGTATTTTAGGTTCGATCACGGCCGATGCGTGGGTGTCCAGCGGGCCTTCCTTGCCAAGTGCGAGCCAGGCGGCGACCCAGATCAAGCCGACGATTCCGAGCGCGCCGAACGCATAGTGCCAGGAATGATTGACGATGATCCAGTTCAGCGCCGGCACCGCTAGGATCACGCCGAAGGCCGACCCCTGCGACAGGATCGCGGTCGGCATCGTGCGCTTCTCGTCGGGGAACCATTTGTAGACCGCGTGCATCGCCACCGAGGCCGCCGGGCCTTCGCCGGCGCCGAGCACGATGCGGCAGATCAGGAGCGTGGTGAAAGAGACGGTGCCGACCATCGGAAACTGCGTCAGCGCCCAGATCACCGCGAGCGTCAGCAGCACCCAGCGGGTCGGTACCTTGTTGACGATGAAGCCGACCACGATCGCCGAGATCGAGAACAGGAAGAAGAACGACGAGCCGAGCAGACCGAACTGCTCGGGCTCGAGCTTCAGCTCCGTCATGATCGGAACGCCCGCAAGACCGACGACGATCTTGTCGGCGAAGTTCACCAGCATGAAAAGAAACAGGAGAAATGTAACGGTCCAGGCACCCTTCGGCGTTTCCTTGGACATTTCCTTGGGCGTGCCTGTCATCTTGCCCGCCGCGGGCTGCGTTGCCTGAGCGCTCATCGTTCTCCCCGTCGTCCCTTTTTGGCACTTTTTTGATGTGGTCCTCTTAGGAGCTAACAACGGCTTCAATACCAACGCAACCCGGCATTTCCGCAGCAAGTGTGCTACGCAGCAATTCCGCTAATTCCGTCCGGCGCCATTCATCGTGCTGAGCATCCGAAACCTCTCCAAAACGTTCTCTTCGGCCGGTGAGCCGGTCCATGTCCTGCGCGGCGTCGATCTCGACCTCAAGGCCGGCGAACGCGTCGCACTGACCGGCGAGTCCGGCAGCGGCAAGAGCACGCTGTTGCACCTGATCGCGGGGCTCGATGCCGCCGATGGCGGCACGATCCGGCTGGAAGACACCGAGGTCACCAAATTGTCCGATGCGGGACGCGCGGGACTGCGGCGCGACCGGATCGGCCTGGTGTTTCAACAGTACAATCTGATCCCAAGTCTGTCGGTCGGGGACAATCTGGCGTTTCAGGCGCGGATCGCCGGCCCGTACGACGCAGCCTGGTACGAGGAGCTGATCGAGCGTCTCGGGCTCGGCGGCCTGCTCAAGCGGTATCCAGAACAATTATCGGGCGGACAGCAGCAACGGGTCGCGATCGGCCGGGCCTTGGCAATAAAGCCGTTGTTGCTGCTGGCGGACGAGCCGACCGGCAATCTCGACGAGGCCACTGCCGAGGACGTGCTTGCCCTGACGCGCGACCTCGTCACGCGCACCGGCTGCGGCTTTCTGATGGTGACGCATAGCCTGCATTTGGCCGCGACACTCGATCGCCACGTCAATCTGCATGCCGGGCGAATCGCATGAGGCGCGCGCTCTGGGTCCTCGCCGTGCTGCTCAGCCATTGGCGGCGCCACAAGATGCAGTTCGCGACGCTCCTGATCGGGCTGATCGCGGCGACCGCGCTATGGAGCGGCGTGCAGGCGATCAACCAGCAGGCCCGCAACGCCTATGATCGCGCCGCGGCAACCTTCGGCGGCGCGCGCACGCCGATGCTGGTCGCGCCTGATGCCGCCACCTTTCCGCAGGAGCTGTTCGTCAAGCTCCGTCGCGCCGGCTGGCCGGTCTCGCCGATGCTGGAAGGACGGGTCCAGGTCAACGGGCGCTCGGTCCGGCTGCTCGGCATCGAGCCGGTGACGCTGCCGGTCGATGTCGGCAATGCACCGCGCCTCGGCGCCGCCGATCTGAGCAGCTTCGTCGCACCGCCGGGCCAGACGCTGGTGGCGAAGGAAACGCTGAGCGATTTGCAGGAGCAGGAGGGCGCGGCACCAGCGATCAGCAATGGCGCAAAACTGCCGCCGCTGCGCGTGCTGCCGCAGCTCGTGCCCGATGTGCTGGTGGTCGATATCGGCGTGGCACAGCGGCTGCTGAACAAGCCCGACCAGATCTCGCGACTGCTGATCGGCAAACCGAAGGGCAAGCCCGCGCCATTGGCGAACGTCGTCGGCCATCGCTTGCAGCGGGTCGAGCCGGATGCGGAGACCGAGCTGGAGCGTCTCACCGACAGCTTTCATCTCAACCTCACCGCGTTCGGCCTGCTGTCGTTCTTCGTCGGTCTTTTCATCGTCAATTCAGCCGTCGGCCTCGCCTTCGAGCAGCGGCTGCCGATGCTACGCACGCTGCGGGCCTGCGGTGCCTCGGCGCGACTGGTCAACACCGTGCTGGTGGTCGAGCTCGTGGCGCTGTCGCTGGTCGCAGGCCTGATCGGGCTTGCCTGCGGCTATTTCATTGCGGCCGCGCTCCTGCCCGACGTCGCGGCGTCTCTGCGTGGACTCTATGGCGCGCAAATCCCGGGGCAGCTCAGCTTGCGACCTGAATGGTGGCTCGCCGGGATCGGCATCAGCATTGCCGGCGCGCTGGTGGCCGCGGCGACCAGCCTGATCAAGGCTGTCAGGATGCCGGTGCTGGCGACCGCGCAGCCGCGCGCCTGGCAACAGAGGCAGCGCCGCTGGCTGATCCTGCAAAGCGGAGCAGCCTGCGCCGTGTTCGCGGTCGCGCTATTGCTGCTCCAGTACGGGCAATCGCTGATCGCCGGCTTTGGCGTGCTGGCAGCGCTGATGTTCGGCGCCGCGTTGATCCTGCCCGCGTTCCTCGAACTCATCCTGCTGGCCGGACAGCGTTTGGCGCGGAGGCCGCTCGCCCTGTGGTTCTGGGCGGACAGCCGGCAGCAGCTCTCGGGTTTGTCGCTGGCACTGATGGCGCTGCTGCTCGCGCTCGCCGTCAATGTCGGGGTGTCCACCATGGTGGAAACGTTCAGCCGCACTTTTGTTGGCTGGCTCAACGGACGGCTCGCAGCCGATGTCTACATCAGCGCCTCCGACAATGCCAAAGGCGTCGCGATCCGCGACTGGCTGAAGGAGCGCAGCGATGTCCAGGCGATCCTGTCGGGCGGACGTGCCGAGACGCAGGTACAGGGCCAGCCGGTGGAGCTGCTCGGCCTGCCCGATCATGCGCTCTATCGCGAGCGCTGGCCGCTGCTGGAAGCCGCGCCGCGTGCCTGGACCCGGCTCATACCCGGCAATGCCGCCTTCATCAGCGAGCAGCTGAGCCGCCGCCTCAACGTCCGCGTCGGCGACGTCGTTGACGTTCCGGCGCCGGGCGGAAGCTGGCAGCTCGACATCGTCGGCATCTATGCCGACTACGGCAACCCCAAGGGCCAGCTTGCGGTGAATGTCGCGGCGCTGATCCGGCAATTTCCGCAGACGCCGCAGACACGAATCGGTCTGATCGTCGCGAAGGAGAATATCCCCGGCCTGATCGCAGCGCTGCAGAAGCAGTTTGCGCTCGACGATCGCAGCGTCGCCGACCAGGCCACGGTGAAGGCGGAGTCGATCCGGATCTTCAACCGCACCTTCGCGGTGACTTCGGCGCTGAACGCGTTCACGCTCGGCGTCGCCGGGATCGCGCTTCTGACCAGCCTTCTCACGTTGGCGAATTCCCGCCTGCCGCAGCTTGCGCCGCTCTGGGCGATCGGCATCACGCGGCCGCGCCTTGCCGCGATCGAATTGACCAAGACGCTGTCGGTCGCGCTGTTCACGTCGCTTCTGGCCGTGCCGCTCGGGCTATTGGTGGCGTGGTGCCTGATCGCGATCGTCAACGTGAAGGCGTTCGGCTGGCGGCTGCCGTTCCATGTGTTTCCCTTGCAATTGGTCGAACTGGTCGCAGTCGCGCTGTTCGCCTCGTTGCTTGCCGCCCTGCTGCCGATGATCCGATTGGCCCGGATGCAACCGGCGAGCCTCGTCAAGGTGTTTGCCAATGAGCGCTGACAGGATCTCCCGGCGCGCCTTCGCCGGCGGCATCGCCGCGCTCGCTCTCGCGCGGCGCACACATGCGCAGGGCTATGCCGGCCTCGGTGAAACCGCCGACGGGTTTGCGAAGGTCGAGCCGGGAAAGACGTTCGCCTTTCCGGGCGATCACGGGCCGCATCCGGAGTTTCGCATCGAGTGGTGGTATCTCACGGCGAATCTTGTCGATAGCAGCGGCGCGGCTTGCGGCCTGCAATGGACGCTGTTCCGTCAGGCGACGCAGCCCGGACCGCAAGGCGAGGGCTGGGCCAACCAGCAGGTGTGGATGGCGCATGCCGCGGTGACGCGTGCCGACACCCACCGCTTCAATGAGCTGTTTTCCCGCGGCGGTGTAGGACAGGCCGGCGTCACCGCGAAACCGTTCTTAGCCTGGATCGACGATTGGGAGATGAACGGATCCGAGCGCACCGACGATCGCTCCTTGGCACCGCTGACGCTGAAAGCCTCCGGCACCGACTTCGGCTACGCGTTGACGTTGGAGGCCGATCATCCAGTGGTGTTGCAGGGCGATCGTGGCTACAGCCGCAAGTCGGAGCGCGGACAGGCCTCCTATTATTACAGCCAGCCGTTCTATCGCGCCCGCGGCACGCTCACCATCGACGACAGGCCGGTCGATATTTCCGGTCAGGCCTGGATGGACCGCGAATGGAGCAGCCAGCCGCTCGACACCGACCAGACCGGCTGGGACTGGCTGTCGCTGCATCTTTCATCCGGCGACAAGCTGATGCTGTACCGGCTGCGCCAGAAGGACGGCCAGAATCATCCGTTCGGCAACTGGATCTCCGCCGCCGGCGACACGCACATGATCGCGGGCGACGACATCCAGATGACTCCGAAGGCGACCGCCGAGGTCGCGGGACGCAAGCTGCCGGTGGAATGGCTGATCGCGATCCCCTCGCGGTCGTTCTCGATCGTGTGCAAGCCGCTCAATCCAAAGGCGTGGATGGGGACCGGTTTTTCCTATTTGGAAGGACCGATCAGCTTTGCCGGTTCGCATGACGGCGTTGGCTATCTCGAGCTGACCGGGTATTGAACCGGGACTTCTTCGAAGGGACTAGCGATGTATCACCTCACCGCCCTCGTCACGCTGCTGGCGATCCTGTTCTACTTCTTCGTCACCATCAACGTGTCGCGCTCGCGCACCAAGACCGGCGTCAAGGTGCCGGCAATGTCGGGCCATCCGGATTTTGAGCGCGCGTTCCGCATCCAGATGAACACGCTGGAATGGATGCCGATCTTCCTGCCGTCGCTCTGGCTGTTTGCGGTTTACATCAGTGATGCCGGCGCAGCGGCGATCGGTGCGATCTGGATCGCCGGCCGCATCGTTTACTTCATCGGCTACTCGAAGGCCGCTGCAAAACGCGGCCCGGGATTCTTTATTCAGGGCATCGCGGCCATTGCATTGTGGGCGGGGTCGCTGGGAGCGTTGGTGCTGCGGCTGGTGTGAGGGGCGGGCAACCGCCACACACTCAGTGTCGTCCCGGCGAAGGCCGGGACCCATAACCACGGGATGTGGTTTGACGAAGACTCGGAGTTACCAGTTCGGGCCCACACCTTCTCCCTGGGGTTATGGGTCCCGGCTTTCGCCGGGACGACATGGGAGTTATTGGCGCGGTCCTGACCTTCACTTCGTCAGCGGGCAGCCGCTCTCCTTGGCGGTGAAGAACGCCTTCTCGCCGGGAACGACCGCGAGCTGCTTGTAATAGTCCCACGGCTTCTTCGATTCCGAGGGCTTCTTCACTTCGAACAGATACATGTCGTGGACCATGCGGCCGTTCTCGAGCACCTTGCCGCCTTGGGCGAAGTCGTCGTCGACCGGCAGCTCCTTCAGCTTCTTGGCGACCGCATCCGGATCCTTGGTGCCGGCTGCTTTGACCGCCTTGAGATAGCTCAGCGTCGCCGAATAGGTGCCGGCCTGGATCATGTTCGGCATCCGGCCGGTGCGCTTGAGGAAGCGTTCACCGAGATGGCGCGTGCGGTCGTTGATATCCCAGTAATAGCCCTCGGTCAGCACCAGGCCTTGCGCGGCCTGGAGTCCGAGGCCGTTCACTTCGGCGAGTGTCATCAAGAGGCCCGCGAGCTTCTGGCCACCGGAGACGATGCCGAACTCGGAGGCCTGCTTGATCGAGTTGGTGGTGTCGAGGCCGGCATTGGCGAGGCCGACGATCTTCGCCTTCGAGCTCTGCGCCTGGAGCAGGAAGGAGGAGAAGTCCGATGAGTTGAGCGGCACGCGCACCGAACCGAGCACCTTGCCGCCATTGGCCGTGACGATCTCGCTGGTGTCCTTTTCCAGCGCGTAGCCGAAGGCGTAGTCCGCGGTGAGGAAGAACCAGCTGTCGCCGCCGGCCTTGGTCAGCGAGCCGCCGGTGCCGACACCAAGCGCGCGGGTGTCATAGGCCCAGTGGAAACCATAGGGCTGGCAGGCATCGCCGGTGAGGCGCGAGGTCGCAGCGCCGACGACGATGTCGATTTTCTTCTTTTCCTTAGAGAGCTCGTGGATCGCGAGCGCAACCGACGACGTCGTCAGCTCCGTGATCATGTCGACGTTCTCGACATCGTACCAGCGGCGCGCGATCGAGGTCGCGAGATCCGGCTTGTTCTGGTGGTCGGCGGTGACGAGTTCCACCTTCTGGCCCAGCACCTCGCCGCCGAAATCCTCGATCGCCATCCTGGCGGCCTCGACCGACCATTTGCCGCCGTAATCGGCGTAGACGCCGGACTGGTCGTTGAGGATGCCTATCTTGACGCCTTGCGCAGAGGCCGGCGCGGCCAGCAGCAGGGTGGAGGTTGCGACAGCGGCCAAAAGTGCTGATTTCATTCGTTAGCTCCCAGCAGTTTTCTGTTTTGAAATCGCGCGGATACTAGTGAAGAACCCCGCGCCTGCCCATCCATTACATGTTGGTCGTTAGTATGAAGGGCGTGCACCAAAGAAGCGGTGTCGTCCCGGCGAAGGCCGGGACCCATACGCCCAAAAAGTGGTTGCGAGGCGAAGCTCGTAACCACGAGTGTTCGCAAAACTCCGCCCTGTGGCTATGGGTCCCGGCCCCCGTGCGCAATTGCGCACTAGGCCGGGACGACACTGTGGGTGTTGATGCGCTGGCGGCTGCACTGACTACGATCAGGCCACCACCCTCGGCTTCCCCTCGTTCTTCCCCTCGGCCAGGTTCCTCACCACCACGTAGAAGATCGGCGTGAACAACAGTCCGAACAGGGTGACGCCGATCATGCCGAAGAACACGGCGACGCCGACGGCTTGCCGCATCTCCGAGCCCGAGCCGGACGATATCACCAGCGGCAGCACGCCGAGGATGAAGGCGAAGGACGTCATCAGGATCGGCCGCAGGCGCAGGCGACAGGCGTCGATCACGGCCTCCAGCCGCGGTTTGCCTTCTTTCTCGATGTCGCGCGCGAACTCGACGATCAGGATCGCGTTCTTCGCCGCCAATCCCACCAGCACGACGAAGCCGATCTGGGTGAGGATATTGACGTCCTGCCCCATGATGCGCACGCCGATGGTCGCGGCCAACAGGCACATCGGCACGATCAGGATCACCGCGAACGGCAAGGTCCAGCTGCCATATTGCGCGGCGAGCACGAGATAGACGAACAGCACGCAGATCGGGAATACGTAGAGACCCGCATTGCCGCCAGTGATCTGCTGGTAGGACAGGTCCGTCCATTCGAAAGTGAAGCCGCTCGGCAGGGTGTCGTCCGCGAGCTTCTTGATGGTGTTGAGCGCGGTGGTCGAGCTGGTGCCCGGCGCCGGCTCGCCCTGCAACTCGGAGGCCGCATAGAGATTGTAGCGCGCGACACGGTCGGGGCCCGAGACGTCCTTGAACTCGACCACGCTGCCGAGCATCACCATGTCGCCGGAAGCGTTGCGCGTGCGCAGACGCGAGAGATCGCTGGGCTCCTTGCGGAACGGGAAATCCGCCTGCGCGGTGACGTGGTAGGTCCGGCCGAACAGGTTGAAGTCGTTGACATAGGTCGATCCGAAATAGGTCTGGATCGTGTCGTTGATGTTGGCGATGGGAACGCCGAGCTTCTGCGCCTTGGTGCGGTCGATGTCGACGAACAGCTGCGGCGTGTTGGCTGAGAACGGGGAGAACACTGAGGGAGCGAGCAGCGAGGGCGATTTGCGCGATGCTGCGACGAGCTCGTCGGTAGCCGCGGCGAGCATCTCAGGCCCACGGCCCTGGCGGTCCTGAATGCGGATGGTGAAGCCGCCGCCGGTGCCGATGCCGGGTACGGCCGGCGGCGGAATCACGATGATGAAAGCCCCCTGAATCGCGGCCAGGCGCTTGCGCAGCTCGACCGTGATGGCGTTCGCGGACAATCCCCTCTTCATCCGCGCCTCGGGCTCGTCGAACACCGGAAATAGCGCCGCCGCGTTGCCGGCCTGCGTGCGCGTGGCGCCGGAGAAGCCGGCGAAGGCGGCGACGCGGATGATACCGGGCGTATCCAGCGAGATCCGCTCGATCTCGCGCACGACCTCGGTGGTGCGCGCCAGCGAGGCCGCGCCCGGCAATTGCACGGAGATGATGACGTAACCGCGATCCTGCGCCGGAATGAAGCCCTGCGGCGTGGTGGCGATCAGCCAGCCGGCGCTGCCGATCAGCACGACGTAGATCAGGATCATCACCGCCGAATGCCGGATCACGAAATTGGCAAGGCCGGCATAGCCGTGCGCGAGACGGTCGAACACGCGGTTAAACACGCCCGTGAAAGCGTTCCAGCCGCGTGCGACAAGATTCCAGCGCGCCGGCGGCCGTTTCTCCTCGTGGGGGACGAGGAGAAGCGAGGCCAGCGCCGGCGACAGCGTCAACGAGCAGAAGCAGGAAATCGCGGTCGCGACCGCAATGGTGACGGCGAATTGCTGAAAGAACTGCCCCGAGATACCGCCCAGAAACGCAGTCGGGACGAACACCGCGCACAGCACCAGCGCGATCGATACCAGTGCGCCGCCGACCTCCTCCATGGTCTTCAGCGCGGCGTCGCGCCGGCTCATGCCGTGCTCGAGATGCCGCTCGACATTCTCGACCACGACGATGGCGTCGTCGACCACGATACCGACGGCAAGCACGAGCCCAAACAGCGTCAGATTGTTGATTGAGAACCCTAGCGCCGCCATCACAGCGAAGGTGCCGACCAGCGAAACCGGAATCGCGATGATCGGAATGATCGCGGGCCGCCACCCTTGCAGGAACACCAGAACCACGATGACCACGAGCAGCATGGCCTCGTAGATGGTCTTGATCAGCTCATGGACGGACTGCGCGATGAACTCGGTCGGGTTGTAGCCGATATTGAAGTCGAGGCCTTTCGGAAAGGTCTCCTTCAGCTTCGTCATCGTGTCCGAAATGTTCTTCGCGGTCGCGAGCGCGTTCGATCCCGGCCGCTGCGTCACCAGCATCGCGACCGCCGATTTGCGCAGCAGGAAGCTGTTGGTGGAGTACGCGAGAGCACCGAGCTCGATACGGGCGACGTCGCGCAGCCGCACCGTGCGGCCGTCGGAGCCGGCCTTGATCAGGATGTCCTCGAACTGCTTCTGGTCTTTCAAACGCCCGGTGAAGGTGAGGTTCGGCTGGAAGGCGCGGTCGGCGATCGGCGGCTCGGCGATCTGGCCGCCCGCGATCTGCACGTTTTGCGCGCGGATCGCGGCGAGCACTTCGGCCGAAGTCAGGCCGAGATTGGCGATTCTATCCGGATCGAGCCACAGCCGCATCGAATAATCGCGTGCACCAAAGATCTGGATGTCGCCAACGCCGTCGATGCGCAGTAGCTGGTCGCGAACCTGGAGCAGCGCGTAATTGGAGATGTAGAGCTGGTCGAAGGTGTCGTCGGGCGACAGCATGAACACGACCATCAGGATGTCGGGCGAGTTCTTGCGCGTGGTGACGCCGTTGCGCTGAACCTCTTCAGGCAGACGCGGCTGCGCGATCGCGACGCGATTCTGCACCAGCACCTGGGCCTTGTCGAGATCGGTGCCGAGCTTGAAAGTGACGGTGATGGTAAGCTGACCGTTCGATGTCGCCTGGCTGTAGAGATACAGCATGTCCTCGACGCCGTTGATCTCCTGCTCGATGGGAGCCGCAACCGTGTCGGAGACGGTCTGCGCGGAAGCGCCGGGATATTGCGTGGTGACGACGACGGTCGGCGGCACCACTTGCGGATATTCGGAGACCGGCAGCGTGGTATAGGCCAGCGCGCCGACGATCAGCAGCACGATCGACAGCACCATGGCGAGGATGGGCTGGTTGATGGAGAGGCGGCCGAGATTCATGACTTGTCACCGGGCTTGCCGCCAGCCGGCGCTGGTGCAGTCTGCGGCGCGACCTTGGCGCCGACACGGGCGCGCTGGATGCCGTTGACGATGACACGATCTTCCGCCTTCAGTCCCTCGCGGATCACGCGCAGGCCGTCGTCGAGCGGCCCCAGCGTCACGGGACGTGCCTCGACGGTGTCATCAGGCTTCACCACGAACACAATCTTGCGGGACTGGTCGGTCGCAACCGCGACGTCCGGAATCAGCAGCGCCTCATAGGGCGCGCTTCCGATCAGGCGGACGCGACCGAACTGACCCGGCAGGATCGACAGATCAGTGTTCTTGATCACGGCGCGGCTGCGCAGCGTGCCGGTGGAGACGTCGAGGCGGTTGTCGAGGAAATTGATACTGCCTTCACGGGATGGTTTCGTCTCGCCGGCGAGCGTCACCTGCACCGGGTTCGCCGTATCGCGCGAACTCGGGCGGCGGCCTTCGAACCACAGCTTGCTGTATTTGATGAAGGTCGCCTCATCCATGTCGAAATAGATATAGATCGGGTCAAGCGTCACGATCGAGGTGAGCAGCGTCGACGTTCCGGTATCGCTGCCCTGCACGAGATTGCCAGGGCTGACAAGGTGGCGGCTGACGCGGCCGGTCAGCGGCGCCGTCACATGCGTGAATTCGATATTGAGCTTGGCGACTTTGAGCGCACCCTCGGCCTGCGTTTCGGCAGCGTGCGCGGCCTGCAAGGCCTGACGGCGCTGATCGACCACCTGCTCGGAGACGGCGCTGGTCTGCACCAGGCTCAAACCGCGATCGAGCTCCCGCTTTGCAAGCTCCACCTTGGCACGCGCATCGGAAAGCTGCCCCTCCGCCTGCGTGGCCACCGCCTCGAACGGACGTGGGTCGATGACATAGAGCAGATCGCCCTGACGCACGATGGCGCCATCCTGGAATTCGACAGAGTTGACGAACCCGCCGACGCGCGGGCGGACCTGCACCTCCTCCATCGCCTCGAAGCGACCGGTGAACTCGTCCCAATCGGTGACGGTGCGCTTGACCGGCTGGGCTACCGTCACCGGCGCCGGCGGCGGCGCGGCCGCTTGCGGGATCGGCTGGCCACAGCCCGCAAGACCGAATGCCGCGGCGAGTAGCCCGGCGATCACGCGAGGTCGAGGCGAAACGAAATCGTGCCTTTTGACAAACTGCTCGCTTCCGTCCGGTCCAGTCATCCCAGGTCCTCGCATAAAAACCGCGGAAATAGCAGGGTACGCCTGTACCCGCGGGCGCCACAAGATGGGTTTCAATGATGAACTCTTCAAGACCACCGCACGCGCAATGCTCGGAAGAATGCCCTGGCCGGATGACGGGTTGACAGGGCTTGTTCGCCTCTCTCCTACGGAGAGTGCTATCGCATGTGACGAAAAAACTTGGGGCATTGACGCTTCCACAGCGTCATGGCCGGGCTCGTCCCGGCCATCCACGCCTTGCCCCGTGGCACAAAGAACGTGGATGCCCGGGACAAGCCCGGGCATGACGACCTCTCGGCCAGCGTCTTCGCGCATGACGAATGCCGCCAGCGCGGCTAGACTACCCGCCAGAAAAACAAGACGAATTGTCCGGGGAGGACAGGCGTGCACCAGGGACGTGTCGTTTACGGCGCGATCGAGGAGGTCGTGTTCGGCCACCCCGCGGCCGAAGCCGTGGTCGCCCAGATGGACCGGCTGGGGACGCGCCGCGCCTTCCTGATGGTCTCGGGCACGCTCAACCGGCAGACCGACGAAATCGCGAAGATCAAACAAGCCCTGGGCACACGCTGCGCGGGCGTCTTCGACGCGATGCCGGCCCACACACCGCGCGAGGCGGTGATCGCCGCCACCAATGCGGCGCGCGAAGCGGGCGCCGACCTGATCGTCACCGTGGGCGGCGGCTCGATCACCGACGGAGCCAAGGCGGTGCAGCTCTGCCTTGCCAACGGCATCGACGATGTCGACGGCATCGAACGTATCCGCGTGCACAAGGGCGTCGCGCCCGAGATGACGGCGCCGACCGTGCGTCAGATCAGCGTCCCGACCACGATCGCCGGCGGCGAGTTCAGCTCGGTCGCAGGCGTCACCGACCGCACCGCTCGTGTGAAACAGATGCTGCGGCATCCGCTCAGCGTTCCGCGCGCGACTATCCTCGATCCCGCCATCACCGTGCACACGCCGGAATGGCTGTTCCTCTCGACCGGCATCCGCGCCATCGATCATTGCGTCGAGGCGATCTGCTCGCGCGAGACGCATCCCTATGCCGACGCGCAGTCGGTCAAGGGCCTCGCGATGCTCGCCGACGCGCTGCCGCGGGTGAAGGCAGACCCTGCTGACCTCGACGCGCGCATGGATGCGCAGATCGGCACCTGGCTGTCGATGGGAGCGCTTGCCGCCGGCGTGCCGATGGGGGCAAGCCACGGCATCGGTTACGTGCTGGGCGCAGCCTTCAACGTGCCGCATGGCTACACTTCCTGCATCATGCTGCCGGCTGTGATGCGCTGGAATGCGCCCGACAATGCCGAGCGCCAGATGATCGTCGCGGCCGCGATGGGCTTTCCCGGCCACAAGGCGGCCGATGTGCTCGACGCCTTCATCCGCTCGCTCGGCATGCCGCGCAGCCTCGCCGATGTGCAGGTCTCGCCGGAGCATTTCGACGCCATCGCGGAAGCCGCGATGCGCACGAACTGGATCCCACGCAACCCGCGCAAGATCGACGGTCCCGCGCAGTTGCGCGAAATCCTGCTTCTTGCCGCATGATCTAAAGCCGGAGGACCGATGTATCCAGGTCAGCATGCCCGCCTGCGCCCGCTCCAGCCTGCCTTCATCATGGCGGCGACTGGCGAGGCCGTCAGCTATCGTGAGCTCGATGTGCGCAGCAACCGGCTGGCGCATCTGTTCCGCAAGCACGGCCTGAAGCGGCTCGACCACTACTCGATCTTCATGGAGAACAATTCCCGCTACCTCGAAGCCTGCGGCGCGGGCGAGCGCTCCGGCCTCTACTACACCTGCATCAACTCGTTCCTGACGCCGGGCGAGCTCGCTTATCTCCTGGTCAACAGCCAGTCGAAAATTCTGATCACGTCGGTTGCGAAGCTCGAGATCGCCCGCGAGGCAATCAAGGTCTGCCCCGATATCAGGCTGTGCATCGTCGCCGACGGCCCCGGCGAGAGTGAGCGCATCGTCGGTCTCACTGAGGTGACGGCCGACCTGCCGAAGACGCCGATTCCCGATGAATGGCTCGGTACCGCGATGCTGTATTCATCGGGCACGACGGGACGGCCCAAGGGCATCATTCGCCCGCTTCCGGAGGAGCCGCCAAAGCACAATCTGCCGTTGTTCGATTTCCTGACAAAGCTTTGGCAATACCGCGAGGGCATGATCTACCTCTCCCCGGCGCCGCTCTATCATTCGGCGCCGCAGGCCGCGGTCAACCTGACGATCCGGATGGGCGGCACCGCGATCATCATGGAAAATTTCGATCCCGAGCGGTACCTCCAGCTCGTCGAGCAATGGGGTATAACCCACACCCAGCTGGTGCCGACGATGTTCTCACGCATGCTCAAGCTGCGGGAGCAGGTGCGACAGCGCTACGACCTCTCCTCGCTCGAGATCGCGATCCATGCCGCCGCGCCCTGCCCGGCCCTGGTCAAGGACGACATGATCAAATGGTGGGGACCGATCATCCACGAATATTACGGCGCGACCGAAGGCCTTGGCTTCACCGCCTGCGACAGCGCTGAATGGCTCGCCCATCGCGGCACCGTCGGCAAGGTGCTGCTCGGCGACCTCCACATTCTCGACGAGAATATGAAGCCATGCCCGACCGGCACGCCGGGTCAGGTCTGGTTCAGGACGGCCACGCCATTCGAATATTTCAACGATCCGGAGAAGACCAAGGAAGCGCGTTCGGCCGACGGCAGCATGAGCTCGGTCGGCGACGTCGGCTATGTCGACGAGGATCGCTTCCTTTATCTAACGGACCGCGCGACCTTCATGATCATCTCCGGCGGCGTGAACATCTATCCGCAGGAGTGCGAGAATCTGCTGATCACCCATCCGAAGGTCGCGGACGCCGCGGTGTTCGGCGTGCCCAATCCCGATCTCGGCGAAGAGATGAAGGCGGTGGTGCAGCCGATGCCGGGCGTCGTGCCGGACGAGGCGCTCGCCGAAGAGCTGATCGCGTTCTGCGGAGCATCGCTCTCGCGGCAAAAGGTGCCGCGCTCGGTCGATTTCGAAAAGGAGTTGCCGCGGCTGCCGACGGGGAAGCTGTACAAGCGGCTCCTTCGGGACCGGTATTGGGGGAACAAGGCGTCCAGGATTGTGTGAAAACCGCTGTCGTCCTGGCGAATGCCAGGACCCATACCGCGTGATCTCACGATCGTCGTAGGTAGAAATAAACACCTCCCTGGGGTAATGGGTCCTGGCGTTCGCCAGGACGACGCCGGAGGGACGTCTCGCAATTTGTGAGAGAGCCGCCCCTGCGGCCTTGCGTCATCCGAATTGCCGAGAGAGTAGCAGACCTTGCCGGTTGCCTCACCGCGCTCGCATCGCTATCGTCTGCTCAAACAGGCCGCAAAAGGCTGATGTCCAGGGAGGACGAGGATGCGGAGCGTACGGGCGCTCGCCGCGACGGCGGCGCTATCTTTGCTGGCGTTTTCGACCATTGCACTCGCCGGCGAGCCCAAGCAGGGCGGCATTTTGCGGATGTATCACCGCGACAGTCCCGGCAATGCCTCGATCCACGAAGGTGCGACCTACTCCCTCAACGTTCCCTTCATGCCGGTGTTCAACAACCTCGTCATCTACAAGCAGGACGTGGCGCAGAACAGCATGGACACCATCGTGCCCGAGCTCGCAGAGAGCTGGGCTTGGGTCAACGACAACAAGACGCTGACCTTCAAGCTGCGCCAGGGCGTGAAGTGGCACGACGGCAAGCCGTTCACCTCGGCTGACGTCAAATGCACCTTCGAGATGCTGATGGGCAAGTCGCAGCAGAAGTTCCGGCAGAACCCGCGCAAGAGCTGGTACGAACAGGTCAACGACGTCTCCACCAACGGCGATCTCGAGGTCTCCTTCAACCTGAAGCGGCCGCAGCCTTCGCTGCTGGCGCTGCTCGCCTCCGGCTACACGCCGGTCTATCCCTGCCACGTCTCGCCCGGCGACATGCGCACGCACCCGATCGGGACCGGGCCGTTCAAGTTCGTCGAGTTCAAGGCCAATGAATCGATCAAGCTGACCCGCAATCCCGACTATTGGCGCAAGAGCCGGCCCTATCTCGACGGCATCGAGTTCACCATCATCCCGAACCGCTCGACCGCCATTCTCGCCTTCGTCGCCGGCAAGTTCGATATGGCCTTCCCGACCGAAGTGAGCATCCCGCTTCTCAAGGACGTCAAATCGCAGGCGCCGAACGCGGTCTGCGTGGTCGAACCCAACAATGTCGCCACCAACATCATCGTCAATTCGTCCGCGCCACCGTTCGACAATATCGACATCCGCCGCGCCATGGCGCTGTCGCTCGACCGCAAGGCCTTCATCTCGATCATGTTCGAGGGTCAGGGCGACGTCGGCGGCACCCTGCTGCCGCCGCCGAACGGGCTGTGGGGCATGCCGAAGGAGATGCTCGAGACCATTCCGGGCTACGGCCCCGACATCAACGCCAACCGCGAGGAAGCAAAAAAGCTGATGCAGAAGGCCGGCTATGGGCCGGACAAGCACCTCGCCGTCAAGGTCTCGACCCGCAACATCCCGGTCTATCGCGATCCCGCCGTGATCCTGATTGACCAGCTCAAGAGCATCTATATCGACGGCGAGCTCGACGTGGTCGAGACCGCAAATTGGTTCCCGAAGGTTGCGCGCAAGGACTACATGCTCGGGCTCAATTTGACCGGCAATGCCGTCGACGATCCCGACCAATCCTTCTACGAGAACTATTCCTGCGGCTCCGAGCGCAACTACACCAATTACTGCAACAAGGAGATCGAGAAGCTGTTCGACGTGCAGTCCCAGGAGACCGACCTCAACAAGCGCAAGAAGCTGGTGTGGGACATCGACAAGAAGTTGCAGGAGGACGTCGCCCGCCCGATCATCTTCCACGCACGTACCGGCAGCTGCTGGCAACCTTACGTCAAGGGCGTGACGGTGATGTCCAACAGTTCCTATAACGGCTATCGGTACGAGGATGTCTGGATGGACAAGTAGCGCAGGCGGCTGACGGGTTCGACGGGAGGCGATGCATGTTTGCCTATCTGGTGCGGCGCCTGTTCCTGATGTTCGTGACCCTGTTCGGGATCTCGATCGTCATCTTCTTCCTGCTGCGCATCGTCCCCGGTAACATCGTCGACATCCTGTTTGCCGCGGCCGGCTATGTCGACCCCGCCGACAAGGCCAATCTGGAGAAGGAGCTCGGCATCGACCAGCCGCTGGTGGTGCAATATTGGCACTGGATCAGCGGCTTCCTGCGCGGTGATTTCGGCTACTCCTACGTTTCCGAGAAGCCGGCGCTTCAGGAGATCCTGCCACGGATTCCGATCACCGCACGGCTCGCCGGCCTGGCGCTGCTGTTCTCGGCGTCGATCGGCATTCCCTTGGGCGTCATCAGCGCGGTGAAGCAGGGAACGAGGCTCGACTACGCGTTGCGTGTGGTGAGCCTGAGCGGATTGTCGCTGCCTTCGTTCTGGCTCGGCCTGCTCATCCTCACCGCCTCGGTGGCGATGTTCAACCAGATGCCGATCTTCAATCCCAATCCGGCGACCTGGCTGGAAGCGTTTGCGACCTATGCCGTGCCCGCCGCCGCCGTCGGCTTCCGCAGCGCGGCACTGACCATGCGCATCACGCGATCCTCGATGCTGGAGGTGCTGCGGCAGGACTATATCCGCACCGCACGTGCCAAGGGCGCATCGGACGCCGCCGTGAACTATCAGCACGCGCTCAAGAACGCGATTTTGCCCGTCATCACCGTGATCGGAATCGAGGCGGCGTTCCTAATCGGCGGCCTTATCGTGACGGAGACCGTGTTCAACATCCCCGGCGTCGCGCGCTTCCTGGTCGAGGCGATTCGCTGGCGCGATTATCCGATCGTGCAGAACCTGGTGATGCTGATTGCCATCGTCGTGGTGAGCGCGAATTTCATCGTCGACATGCTGTACGCCGTGTTCGACCCGCGCATCAGGTACACGGATTAGGAGAGGCGCTTGGCTGCGATCGACTACGACGTTGAACTGAGGCGCGCCGGGGCGCACGCGACCGTCGGCTGGCGGCGCGTGCTGTTTTTGGCGCAGCGGCATGTGCTGGGTGCGGCCGGGCTCGTCATCATGACCCTGTTCGTGTTCACCGCGATCTTCGCCGACTTCATCGCGCGCTACGATCCGCTGACGATCGACGCCGCCCGGGCACTGGCGCGCCCAAGCCTGGCACACTGGATGGGCACGGATTCTTTCGGCCGCGATGTCTTCAGCCGCATCATTCATGGCGCGCGGATCTCGCTCGCGGTCGGCATCGGCTCGACGGCGCTCGGCGGCAGCATCGGCGTGATCGTCGGCCTCACCTCCGGCTATCTCTCCGGCTGGGTCGATCTCGTGTTCCAGCGCGTCTCCGACGTCCTCCAGGCGCTGCCGCTGCTGGTGCTGGCCCTGATCATGACCGCAGCGCTTGGACCGTCCTTGCCGAACGTCATCATCGCGATCGCCATTCCGCTGATCCCGACCGTCTCGCGCGTCATCCGCGCCAACACGCTGGCGCTGCGCGAGCTGCCGTTCATCGAGGCGGCCAAGTCGATCGGCATGAGCGAGGTGCGCATCGCACTGCGTCACGTGCTGCCGAACACACTAGCACCGCTGATCGTGCTTGCGACGGCCCAGCTCGGCTCGACCATCCTCACTGAGGCCTCGCTTTCCTTCCTCGGCCTCGGCATTCCCGAGCCGTACCCGTCGTGGGGCCGCATGCTCTCTGAATCGGCCGCCGAATATGTCCGCACGGCGCCCTGGCTGGTGATCTTCCCCGGCATCGCCATCAGCCTCGCGGTGTTCGGCGCCAATCTGTTCGGCGACGCCTTGCGCGACATCCTCGATCCCCGGCAGCGCGGCTGATGGCTGACAAATCCGATCTCGTGCTCGAAGTGAAGAACCTGAAGACGGTGTTCTTCACCAACTCCGGTCTGTTCAAGGCCGTTGACGATGTTTCCTTCACGGTGAAGCGCGGCGAGACGCTGGCGATCGTCGGGGAATCCGGCTGTGGCAAGAGCGTCACCGCACTATCGCTGATGCGGCTGGTGCCGGATCCGCCCGGCCGCATCGTCGGCGGCTCCGTCACGCTCGAAGGAACCGATCTTCTGACGCTGGACGAAGCAGAGATGCGCGCCGTCAGGGGCAACCGCATCTCGATGATCTTCCAGGAGCCGATGACCTCGCTCAATCCGGTGATGCGGATCGGCGACCAGATCGTCGAGGCCGTGCGGCTTCACCGGAACATGTCAAGCAAGGAGGCCCGGGACATCGCGATCGAGATGCTGCGCCTGGTGCGCATTCCCGAACCGGCCCGGCGCGCGCGAGAATATCCGCATCAACTGTCCGGCGGGATGCGCCAGCGCGCCATGATTGCCATGGCGCTGGCGTGCCGGCCGGCGCTGCTGATCGCGGACGAGCCCACGACCGCGCTCGACGTCACCATCCAGGCGCAGATCCTGGCGCTGATCCTGGACCTGCAGAAAGAGCTCGGCACCGGGCTCGTGCTGATCACGCATGATCTCGGCGTCGTCGCGCAGACCGCGCAGCGCGTCATCGTGATGTATGCGGGACGAAAGGTCGAGGAAGCCAGCGTCGAGGCACTGTTCGCCGCGCCAAAGCATCCCTACACGCGCGGGCTGATGGCCTCGATCCCGGCGGTGCCGGCGCCGGGCGTCGCCGCCCAGGCGCGGCTGAACGAAATTCCGGGTACGGTGCCGTCGCTGGTGCGACTGCCGAAGGGTTGCGCGTTCGCGCCGCGCTGCAAGCTCGCGATCAAACGCTGTGAGGCCGAATATCCGCCACTCATCGATTGGGGCGGTGGCCATCTCGCTGCATGCTGGCGCGCGGCCGAGATTGCGGAGGTGGCATGACCGAGGCGCTGCTCGAAGTCACCGATCTCAGGAAGCACTATCCGGTGCGCGCCGGTGTGTTGCGCCGACAAATCGGCACAGTGCATGCGGTCGACGGCGTCTCGTTCTCGGTGGGTGTCGGCGAAACGCTGGGCCTTGTCGGCGAATCCGGCTGCGGCAAGTCGACGGTGGCGCGGAGCGTGCTGCGGCTGGTCGAGCCGACCTCGGGCCAGATCCGCCTCGAAGGCGAGGACATCACCCACCTCTCCAAGTCCGCGCTGCGGCCGCACCGCCGTTCGATGCAGATCGTGTTCCAGGATCCTTTCGCCTCGCTCAACCCGCGCATGACCGCGGGCGACATCGTCGGCGAGCCGCTGTTCGTGCACGGGCTCGCGACCGGCAAAGTGCTGGAGGCGCGTACCGCAAACCTGTTCGAACAAGTCGGCTTGCGGCCCGACCAGATGCGCAACTTCCCGCACCAGTTCTCCGGCGGCCAGCGCCAGCGCATCTGCATCGCCCGCGCGCTGGCGCTCGGGCCTCGGCTGATCGTCTGCGACGAGCCGGTCTCCGCGCTCGACGTCTCGATCCAGGCGCAGGTGATCAACCTCCTGATCGACCTGCAACGCGAGCACGGCTTCTCCTATCTCTTCATCGCACATGATCTCGCGGTGGTCGCCCATATCAGTCACCGCGTCGCCGTGATGTATCTCGGCCGCATCGTCGAGATCGCCGACAAGGACGAGCTGTTTGCAAATCCGCGCCATCCCTACACGCAGGCGCTGCTCGCCTCAGTGCCGGTCGCCAACCCGCTCGCCAAAAAGCTCGTGCCGCTGGTGGACGGCGACGTGCCAAGCCCGGTCAATCCGCCGCCGGGATGCGCGTTTCACACCCGCTGCCGGTTTGCGATGGAGCGATGCAGGACGGAACGGCCGGCGCTGGTGGATGCGGGCGACGGGCACCAGGTGGCGTGCTTGCTCAATGAGGGGACGGGGCGACCAAATGCGATGCCGTAGGGTGGGTTAGCGAAGCGTAACCCACCTCTGTTCACCTCCGCGGAAAAAGACGATGGTGGGTTACGCTTCGCTAACCCACCCTACGATTACGAGTCTGTAGCCCCGATTTCGGCGACAATCTTCCCCGTCGTGACCTGCTCGCCCTCGGCGACGTCGATCGCGGCGACCACGCCGTCGATGCCGGCCTTGTGGACGTGCTCCATCTTCATCGCTTCCAGCGTCATCACCGGCTGATCGGCGGTGACGCGGTCGCCCGGCTTGACCAGGACCGCAACGACGCGACCGTTCATGGCGGCGCGAACCTTGCCATCGCCGCCGTTGCTTGCGGCGGCCTTCGGCGCGGCGAGCGTGAGATCGGTCGCCGCGAGCGGTATGCCGCGGTGCTGGAGGTAGAGCCGGTCGCCATCGCGCAGGAATTTGGCGCTGTCCATCACGCCGTCATGGCGGAAGCGGATTGCGTCGAAATCGAGCTGATCGATCTCGAACTTGTCCTGCCGGCCGTCGCTGGCAACGGTGTAGCTGCCATCGCGCTCCCGCGTGACTTCGAGCTCAAGCGCGTGGCCTGCGATCTCGATTTTCGCCGGCAGCGGGAACGTTGCCGTGAGGCTCCGTCCGCGGCGCCACGACGGTGCCTGCGGGTTCGTGACGTAGAGCAGCAGGCCGGCCAAAGCCATATCGAATGCCGCGTCCGCGCGCGGCGCCAGCAACTCGTCGCGATGCGCACCAATGAACGCCGTGGTCGCCTCGCCTTTGGCGAAGCCGGGATGACGCAAGCACGACATTAGGAAGGCATGATTGGTGGTCACACCGAATCCGGTCAGTTGCTCCAGGCCGACGATCAGTCGCCCCCTCGCCTCTTCGCGGGTCGCGCCATGGGCGATCACCTTGGCGATCATGGAATCGTAGAACGGCGGAATCTCGGAGCCCGATTGCAGCGCATGCTCGACGCGGATGCCATCCGGCACCTGCCAGCGCGCCATGCGCCCGGACTGCGGCATGAAATCATGCGCGGCATCCTCGGAGCACAGCCGCACCTCGATGGCGTGGCCCGAAAACCGGATGTCCTGCTGCTCGACAGGCAACGGCTCGCCGCGCGCGACGCGCAGTTGCAGCTCGACGAGATCGAGCCCGGTGATCGCCTCGGTGACGGGATGCTCGACCTGGAGGCGTGTGTTCATCTCCATGAAGTAGAATTGGCCGCTCGCATCGAGCAGGAATTCCAGCGTGCCGGCGCCCTCGTAGCGTAGCGCCTTCACCGCGGCGACCGCGACCTCACCCATCTTCGCGCGCAGTTCCGGCGTCACGGCGGGCGACGGCGCCTCCTCGATCAGTTTCTGGTGCCGGCGCTGCACTGAGCAGTCACGCTCGCCGAGATGGATGGCGTTGCCATGGCTATCGCCGAATACCTGAATCTCGATGTGCCGGGGATTTTGGATGGCGCGTTCGAGAATCACCGTCGGATCGCCAAACGCCGCCTTCGCCTCGGACCGCGCACTACGCAGTGCATCGGGAAACGCCGCGGCATCCGTCACGAGCCGCATGCCGCGTCCACCGCCGCCGGCGACCGCCTTGATCATCACGGGGAAGCCGATCCCTCTCGCCTCCGCGAGCATGACCTCATCGCCCTGATCGGCGCCCTGATAGCCGGGCACGACGGGCACGCCGGCCTTTTTCATGATCTCCTTGGCACCGGCCTTGTTGCCCATCGACTCGATCGCCTGCGGCGAGGGGCCGATGAAGACGAGCCCGGCATCCTTGCAGGCCTGTGCAAAATCCTCGTTCTCGGCGAGGAAGCCATAGCCGGGATGAACGGCATCCGCGCCGCTGGCCTTTGCGGCCGCGACGATCGCGGCGATGTTGAGATAGGATTGCGCCGGCAGCGCTTCGCCGATGCGCACGGCCTGGTCGGCCTGTCGCACATGAAGGGCGTCGCGATCCGCATCAGAATAGACCGCGACGACGCCGAGGCCGAGCCGCCGCGCACTGCGCATCACGCGCAGCGCGATCTCGCCGCGATTAGCGATCAGGACCTTGAAGAACGACCGGTGCTGCACTGATCCGTTCCTCATGGGCGAGCCACCGAAAACTGCATGCGTTGGGGCGTACGCGCATCGCCCTCGCGGCAGATCGCGAGCACTTCCGAGAGCACCGCGCGGGTGTCGCGCGGATCGATCACGCCGTCGTCGAGCACGCGCGCGCTGGTCGAGAACACGTCCATCTGGAGGTCGAACACGCCGACGATCTGCGCCTTCATGGCATCGAGCTTTTCTTTTTCGACCGGCTTGCCGCGGCGAGCTGCGGCGGCTTCGGTGACGATCGCCATGGTCTCGGCGGCCTGCTCGCCGCCCATCACGGCGGTCTTGGCGTTGGGCCAGGAGAAGCAGAAGCGCGGATGGAACCCGCGCCCGCACATGCCGTAATTGCCGGCACCGAACGAGGCGCCGCAATAGATGGTGATCTGCGGCACCGTCGCCGACGTCACCGCCTGGATCATCTTGGAGCCGTGCTTGATCATGCCGGCTTCTTCGTAGGATTTGCCGACCATGTAGCCGGTGGTGTTGTTCAGATAGAGCAGTGGCGTGCGGGTCTGGCAGCAAGCCTGGATGAAATGCGTCGCCTTGTTGGCGCCCGCCGGATCGAGCGGACCGTTGTTGGTGATGATGCCGATGGCCCGGCCCTCGATGCGGGCATGGCCGCAGACGGTGGCCGGGCCGTAGTTCGGCGCCATCTCGGTGAAGTCGGAATCGTCGACGATGCGCGCGATGACCTGCTTCATGTCCACGGACCGCTTGTGGTCCATCGGCACGATGCCGAGCAGCTCGTCCTGGTCGTAGCACGGCGGCTTGTAGTGCGCGGCTCCCTTGTCCGGCCGCTCCCATTGCAGCGCCGCCATGATCTCGCGGGCGATGCGCAGGGCGTCGCGGTCGTCTTCGGCGAGGTAGTCGCCGAGGCCGGAAACCTGCGTGTGCATCTCGGCCCCGCCAAGTTCCTCCTCGGTCGCGATCTCGCCGGTTGCAGCCTTCAGCAGCGGCGGACCCGCGAGGAAGGCACGGGTGCGGCCGCGGACCATGACAATGTAATCCGACAGGCCGGTCTGATAGGCGCCGCCGGCCGTCGACGAGCCATGGGTCACGGTGACGACGGGCAGCCCCGCCGCCGAAAGCCGCGCGAGATTGCGAAAAATGTTGCCGCCGCGGACAAAGTCTTCGACGCGGTAGCGCAGGAGATTGGCGCCAGCGCTTTCGACCAGCTGGACGTAAGGCAGCTTGTTCTCCAGCGCGAGCTCCTGCACCCGCAGCGTCTTGTCGAGACCATAAGGCTGAAGCGCGCCGGCATCGATGCCGGAATCGTTGGCGCTGACCATGCAGCGGATGCCCGAGACGAAGCCGATGCCAGCGATGACGCCGCCGCCGGGCACGCTTTTGTCGGAATCTGATACGTCGAACATGTAGCCGGCGAGTGTGGACAGCTCGATGAAGGGCGCGCCGGGATCGAGCACCAGGGCGACCCGCTCGCGCGGCAACAGCTGCCCGCGCTTGTGGAAGCGATCCTTCGCCGCGGCCGACGCCGCACGCGTACGCTCTTCCAGCGCGCGCATGCGGTCGATCAGGCCAAGCATGCCGTTGCGGTTGGCGCGGTAGGCGGCGCTGCCGGGGGAAATGGTGCTTTCGAGAATGGACATAACTCAATCCTGCTCGTCATTGCGAGGAGCGAAGCGACGAAGCAATCCAGACTGCATCCATGGAGAGATTCTGGATTGCTTCGCTTCGCTCGCAATGACGGTTGAGGCGATACCCTACCTGTTCGTCCCAAAAATCTTCCGCGCTTCCGCCGGGCTCGCGATCTCGCGACCCGCACGGCGGGCGCAGGCGGCGATGGCCTCGATCAGCTGGCCGTTCGACGTCACCTTCTTGCCGTCGGCGAGATAGAAGGCATCCTCGAGACCGGTGCGCAGATGGCCGCCGAGTTCGGCGCAACGCTGGTGCAGCGGCCAGATCTCTTCGCGACCGATCGCGGTGACCTGAAACTGCGCCTCGGGACGCTTCAGCTTGATCAGGATCGGCAGCAGATCGGGATCCGACGGCATGCCGGAGGCGACGCCCATCACGAAATTATATTCGAGCGGGCCCTTGTACATGCCGACCTGGCGGTACATGCCGACACAGCGGACGATGCCGACGTCAAAACATTCAAATTCGGGGATAGTGCCGACCGCGTTCATGACGTCGAGATAGTCCTTCACCTTCTCGACCGCGTTGTCGAACATCATCGGCGGCCAGGCCCAGCTGTTGTCGGCCTTCACCTTCAGATAGTTGAGCGAGCCGGCATTGCAGGCGGCGATCTCCGGCCTGGTCTCGCGGATGCAATCCAGCGCTCCGCTGTAGTTCGGCCCGGAGACACCGGAGGTGTGGTTGATGATCACGCCGGGGCAGGCTTCGCGGATCGCCTGCTGGATTTCCTTGCTGACGCTGACCTCCCAGGACGGCAGATGCCCCTTGTCCGGCGCCTGCTGGCGCAGATGGATGTGCATGATGGACGCGCCGGCATCGAACGCAGCCTTGGCCTCGCGCGCCATCTGCTCGGGCGTCACAGGCACGTTGTGCTGCTTCGGATCGGTGAGCACGCCGTTCAGCGCGCAGGTGATGACGGCCTTGTCGCTCATGCCTTGAATGTCTCGCACGTTGATAATTCAACGTTTGCGATCATGTGATGGGCGGCATGCGGCTTCTTGCGCGGAGAAGCTGGAAAGCGACGAGTCGTAGGGTGGGTTAGCCGAAGGCGTAACCCACCTCTTGAGCTTCCTTGGAGGCAGAGTTGGTGGATTACGCCTTCGGCTAATCCACCCTACGAAGGATATCAGCTCGCCTCCGCCAGCCTCACCGTCTCGCTGCTGCGATAAATCGCAAGATCGCGCGAGCCGACGAAGATCGCGCGCGGCTTCAAACCGTAGAACCGACGGATCGAGTGGCTGAAATGGGTGCTGTCGGGATAGCCGATGTCCTGCGCGAGATGGGCGAGGTTGAGGTCTTGGTTGGCGAAGTGCAGCAGATGCCGCGCGCGCTTCCAGGCGCGGAAGGAGCGGAACGAGATGCCGGTCTCTTCCTTGAACAGATGCAGGAAACGCGAAGCGGAAAGTCCGGCGTCCGCCGCACAAGTGTCCGCCGTCACGGGTTCGCCCGTGAAGCGGCCGATACGGGCGACCGCACGCGTCACGCGGGGATCGAGCACGCGGCGCGGCAGCGCCTCGCCAAAACACATCTCGTCGAATTCGGCGGTGGTGATGTCGCCGTAGCGGCGCTGGCGCAGCAGCGTGTAGGCGGCAAGGATCTTACGGGCATAGACCGCCCTGTCGGGTCCGGTGAGCCGCTCGGCCAGGACCTCGATCACGCCATCAGGCATGCTCTCCGGCTCCAGCGTTACGCTGATCGCGGTGCGGTAGTCGCTGGCAATCGAATGCCGCTGGTTCGGCAGGGTCACGAACAGCTCGCCGGTGGCGAGAGCATCGTCGATCGTCAGATGCAGGCTGCCCTTCACCGCTACATAGACATGGCAGCAGCCCGGGGTTCGCTTGCGGGGGCGGCCGAGCAGGCCAGCGTAGAACACCCGCTCCGGCGTGATCAGCATCAAATGGTCGGATTCGCGACCGTTATCTTCCATTGGGATCCTCCTCGCGCGGCTCTTTGGCCGCTGCGGACGGAGGTCACCTTAGCGGAAATCTGGGCGCTGTCACGGCGGGATAACGCTATCATGAAGCGCAAAACGTCGGCACTCCGGGAGGGGTGGTGGAAGGCCCGGAACTGTTCAACTACCGCCGTCGCGGCCTAGTGCGCAATTGCGCACGGGGGCCGGGACGACCAATCTTAAGCCCTCACCCTTGGCGCCACGTTCTGCTCGACGCCTGCCTGTTGCTCCGCAGCAACCGCGCGCTTGAAACCATCGCGCTGCTGCAAGCGCGCCCAATAGGCTGCGACATTTGGCCCAAAATCCTTGGCAAGCCCGATATTGTCGGCGAGGCGGAGCGCGTAGCCGATCACGATGTCGGCGGCAGTGAAGCGGCCGGCGCACAAGGCCTCGGTATTTGCGGTCGCTGCCTCCACGGCGCGCAGCCGGCCCAAGAACCATTTGGCATAGTCGCCGGCGACCTGCGGATTGCGGCGCTCTTCCGGCTCGAGCTGGGTATATCGGAGCACTAGCGTCTGCGGGAAGGTTAACGTGGCGTCACTGAAATACATCCAGTTCAGAAACGCGCCATAGGCGGGATCTTCCGGCCCGACCATCAGTGGTGTCGGTCCATGCTTGATGCCGAGATAGTGGCAGATGCCGGACGATTCCGTCATCTTGGTCTCGCCATCAACCATGAAGGGAATCGTGCCGAGCGGATTGATGCCGAGATATTCCTTAGCGAAGACCCGCGGGGGGAACGGCAGCATCTTGAGCTCGTAAGGTAGCCCCATCTCCTCCAGCATCCAGAGCGGACGGAAGGAACGCGCAGCATCGCAGTGATAGAGGGTGATCATCAGGAATTTCCTTTGCTGCCGGGCAGCGTGCCCATCATCTTGCACAGGACCATCAGCATGACCTCGTCGGCACCGCCGCCAATCGATGTCAGGCGGCTGTCGCGATAGGCGCGGCTAACCGGCGTCTCGTTGGTAAAGCCCATTCCGCCCCAATATTGCAAGCAGGCGTCGGTAAGCTCGCGGCCGAGTCTCCCGGCCTTCAGCTTGGCCATGGTCGCAAGTTTCGTGACATCCTCGCCCGCCACCAGCGCCTCGCCAGCACGGTAGATCAGTGCACGCAACAGCTCGACCTCGGTCTGCATCTCCGCGAGCTTGAAGTGAACGACCTGGTTGTCGAGGATCGACTTCCCGAAGGCCTTACGGTTTCGGGTGTATTCGATGGTCTCGTTGATGATGTATTCGTGCGCCTTCAGGCAGGCGGCCGCGCCCCAGAGCCGCTCCTCCTGGAATTGGATCATCTGGTAGGTGAAGCCCTTGCCCTCCTCGCCGATCCGGTTGCGTCTGGGTACGCGGACATTGTCGAAGAAGATCTGCGCGGTGTCGGAGGAGCGCATGCCCATCTTGTCGAGCTTTCGCGCGACGGTGACGCCCTTGGTCTTCATGGGCACGCAGATCAGCGATTTGTTACGGTGAACGGGCCCGTCGCCGGTATTGGCGAGCAGGCAGATCCAGTCGGCCTGAGTGCCGTTGGTGATCCACATCTTGCCGCCATCGATGACGTAGTCGTCGCCGTCGGAGCGCGCATTGGTCTTGATCGAGGCGACGTCAGAACCCGCGCCCGGCTCGGAGACGCCGATGCAAGCGACGTAATCGCCTGAGATCGAGGGGCTGAGAAACTCGCGCCGCACCTCGTCCGAGCCGAACCGCGCCAGCGCCGGCGTCGCCATGTCGGTCTGCACCCCGATCGCCATCGGCACGCCGCCACAGGTAATGGCGCCCAGTTCCTCCGCCATCATCAGCGCATAGGAATAGTCGAGGCCGGAGCCGCCGAATTCGACCGGCTTGTTCAGCCCGAGAAAACCGAGGCTGCCCATCTTCTTGAACAGCTGGTGCGCTGGGAAGATGTCGGCCTTCTCCCATTCATCGACATGAGGATTGATCTCGTTGGCGATAAATTTTTGTAGGGAACGGCGGATCTCGTCGTGGTCGGCGGTAAACAGCATTTCTTTCCCTTTGTCATTCCGGGGCGCGCGAAGCGAGAACCCGGAATCCAGAGATGAGCCCTACAATATCGAGATTCCGGGTTCGACGCTTCGCGTCGCCCCGGAACGACCGAGGTCACAACCCCATCTGCCGGCTGGCCAGATCCTTCATGATCTCCTCGGTGCCGCCGCCGATGGCGTTGACCTTGACCTCGCGGTAGATGCGCTCGGCCTTGATGCCGCGCATGAAGCCCGCGCCGCCAAAAATCTGCACGGCTTCAGAGGCGCAGAATGCCATGGTCTGGGTCGCCTGGTTCTTCATCATGCAGATTTCGGCGACCGGGCTTTCGCCCTGCTCCAGCCGCCAGGCCAGCATCTCCAGCATCGCTTGCGATGCGGCGACCTTCTGCGCCATGTCGACGATCTTGTGGCGGATCACCTGGTGCTGCGCGAGCGGCTTGCCGAAGGTCTTGCGCTCCTTGGCATAGGCAATCGCCTCGTCGAGGCAGACGCGCGCGAACGCGGTGCAGCCAGCCGCCATGCCCATGCGCTCGCTATTGAAATTCCGCATGATGATCTTGAAGCCCTGGCCTTCCTCGCCGATCAGGTTCTCCGCCGGCACGCGGCAATCGTCGAAATGCAGCGTCGCGGTGTCAGAGGCCCACCAGCCCATCTTCTTCAGCTTTGTCCGCGACAGGCCGGGCGTATCCCCCTCGATCAGGAGCAGGCTGACGCCGCCGGCGCCCTCGCCGCCAGTGCGCACCGCAACGGTCAGATAGTCGGCGCGCATGCCCGAGGTGATGAAGGTCTTCTCACCGCTCACGACGTAGTGATCGCCGTCGCGCCGCGCCTTAGTCCGGAGGCCCGCGACGTCAGAACCGCCGCCCGGCTCGGTGATCGCGAGCGCGGAGATTTTCTCACCCGCGAGCACCTGAGGCAGCACGCGCGCCTTGACCTCGGGACGCGCGGCCCGCGCGATCGGCGGCGAACCGATCGTATGGCTCATCAAGCTGGCGCTGACGCCGCCGGCGCCAGCCCGCGCCAGCTCCTGGCTGGCGACGATCTTCATGAACTGGTCGGCGGCGATCCCGCCATATTCCTCCGGGAATCCGAGCCCCAAGAGCCCGATCTCGGCCGCCTTGCGATAGAGCGCGCGCGGGAATTCGCCGGCCTCGTCCCACTCGTGGGCGAAGGGCGCAATCTCCTTGTCGACGAAGCGGCGCATCACCTCGCGAAAGGCGTCATGCTCGGCGGTATAGAACGGGCTCATCATCGCACTCTCGCCTTGCTGGCGGATTCGTCTCGTCCACCATGGCCGGAACCTTGGCGGCTCACTTGCGCGGAGTGGCTGGCCGGGGCTCCCCTCCGAGCAGGCCCGCTCTAGCAACTCAACGCAAGACGATTTTCACCGCTCGCGCGCCAACTCCGGATCAAAAAAGGCGTGGTGCACAAACTCCGGCTGGCCCCAGGGCCATGCCGGGCATGGTGCACGGCAATAGGGACGCGGGCGGCACCAGACCGCCGAGGGAGGAATTCTTGGCCGTTCGTTACTATGACTGGATCGCCCACCATGGCCGCCGCACGCCGAACAAGATTGCGGTAATCGACCTCGCGAGCGAGCGCCGCTTCACCTATGCGCAGCTCGATGCGCGTATCTCGCGTCTCGCGTCATTCCTGCGCCACACGTTGAAAGTCTCACGCGGCGAGCGGGTCGCGGTGCTGGCACTGAACACGACCGATACGCTGGAGGTGCAATTCGCCTGCGGACGGCTAGGTGCGGTCTTCGTACCGCTGAACACCCGCCTTACCGTTCCCGAGCTCCAGTTCATCACCGGCGATTGCGCCCCGAAGGTGATGATCCACGACACCGATCTCGCCGAAACGGCGCTTGCCGTCGCAAAGCTCTGCGGCATTGCGACCAGCCTGCCGCTTGGTCCCGGCGGGACTTACGAGGCTGGTATCGCCGCCGCAAAGCCGCTTAAGACAATCGAGGAGGTTACCCTCGATGATGTCTCGACCATCATGTACACCTCGGGCACCACGGGCCATCCCAAGGGCGCCACCATCACCCATGGCATGACCTTCTGGAATTGCGTCAATCTCGGCGGCCCCGCCTGCATCGGGCCCTCGTCGGTGCTGCTCACCGTGCTGCCGCTGTTCCACACCGGCGGCCTGAATTGCTACACCAATCCGGTGCTGCATGCCGGCGGCACCGTGATGATCATGCGCGCCTTCGATCCCGGCACGGCGCTTGGTCTGATCAATGATCCCGCGCAGGGCATCAACGTGTTCTTCGGCGTACCCGCGATCTACCAGTTCATGGCCCAGCATCCGGCCTTCGCGACGACCGACCTCGGCCGGCTGATCGTCGGCGGTGTCGGCGGCGCACCAATGCCGGTGCCGCTGCTCAAGGTGTGGGAGGCGCGTGGCGTCGCACTCCAGCAGGGCTACGGCATGACCGAGACCTCGCCGGCCGTGCTGGTGCTCGACCGCGAGGATGCGGCACGGAAGGCCGGCTCCGCCGGCAAGCCGGTGCTGCACACGGAAGTGCGCATTGTTCGCCCTGATGGCAGCGACGCCGATGTCGGCGAGCTCGGCGAACTCTGGGTCAAGGGACCGAACATCACGCCCGGCTACTGGAACAGGCCGGAGGCAAATAAGACGTCGTTCACCGATGGCTGGCTGCACACGGGCGACGCGACACGCGTCGACGAGGAAGGCTTTTACTACATCGTCGACCGCTGGAAGGACATGTACATCTCCGGAGGCGAGAACGTCTATCCGGCCGAGGTCGAGAACGTCCTGCACCAACTCAACGCCATCGCGGAAGCCGCCGTGATCGGCATTCCCGATGCGCAATGGGGCGAGGTCGGCCTCGCCATCGTCGCGATCAAGCCCGGCCAGCGGTTGACCGAGGCCGATGTCTTCGCGCACTGCGCGGCGAATCTCGCGCGCTTCAAATGTCCACGCCAGGTCTGCTTCGTCGATGCGTTACCCCGCAACGCGACCGGCAAGATCCACAAGCCGACCTTGCGCAAGGAATTCTCAGGCGCCTCGGAAGTCGACAAGATAGCTGCCAACGCCTGATCAAAGCGCCCTCTCGCGGGCGCTTTTCTTTTTCGACGTGCCTGCTCCGACCCAGAAGAAACCTCAAGGGATTTAAGGAATTTTCATGAACAAGAAACTCCCCCTGCTTGCCGCAGCAACGGCGTTGGCGCTGCTCACAACCCAAAGCGCCCATGCCCAAAAAGCGTACGACACGGGCGTCACCGACACGGAGATCAAGATCGGTAATGTCGAGGCCTATTCCGGCCCGGCTTCCGCCTACGGCGTCATCGGCAAGACCGAGGAAGCCTATTTCAAGATGATCAACGACCAGGGTGGCATCAACGGCCGCAAGATCAACTGGATCTCCTACGATGACGGCTACTCGCCGCCAAAGACCGTTGAGCAGATCCGCAAGCTGATCGAGAGCGACGAGGTCTTCCTGGTGTTCAACGCGCTGGGCACGCCGACCCAGACCGCCGTGCAGAAATATCAAAATGCCAAGAAAGTGCCGCAGCTGTTTCTTGCCACGGGCGCCAGCAAGTGGAACGACCCGAAGAACTTTCCCTGGACCATGGGCTTCCAGCCCAGCTACCGCGTCGAAGCCCAGATCTTCGCAAAGTATATTCTGAAGGAGAAGCCGGACGGGAAGGTTGCCATCTTCTATGCCAACGACGATTTCGGCAAAGACTACCTCGCCGGGATCAAGGACGTGTTCGGCGAGAAGGCGTCGAGAATGATCGTGGCCGAAGAGAGCTACGAGACGTCGGAACCCTCGATCGATGCTCATATCGTCAAGCTCAAGGGCACCGGCGCCGATGTCTTCGTGAACATCGCGACCCCGAAATTCGCGGCGCAGGCGATCAAGAAGATCGCGGAGCTTGAGTGGAAGCCGATGCATCTCATGACTGATGTCTCGGTGTCGATTGGCGCGGTGATGAAGCCGGCCGGCCTCGAGGCATCCGAAGGCGTGCTGTCGGCGGGCTATCTGAAGGATGCCTCGGATCCGCAGTGGAAGGATGATGAGGGCATGAAAAAGTTCATGGTCTTCATCGACAAGTACATGCCTGGCGCAAATATTTCGGACGCCAATCTGGTTTACGCCTATGCCGCGGCCCAGACGATGGTGCAGGTACTGAAGCAGGCGGGCGACAATCTGACCCGCGAGAATGTGATGAAGCAGGCAGCGAGCCTCAAGGACTTCGTGCCCGACACCCTGATCCCGGGCATCAAGATCAACACCTCGGCCACGGACTTCGCGCCGATCGAGCAGCTCAAGATGTGGCGGTTCAAGAAAGGCCAGTGGGAGCTGTTCGGCGATATCATCAGCGCCGAAACGGGCGGCTAGCTCGCGGCGATCGCACGGACCTCGCCGAAAATAGCGGCCGAAAGGCCGCTATTCTTTTGTGTGCGCCGGCGAGGCAGGCTATCCCGGCAGGAACAGCGCGAAGGACTCCTCGACCGTGCGTCGCAGGTGCTTTCGGTACGACGCGTGGTTTTCATCGTCGGGCCCGATCCGTCCCAGCGACGGCTTCTGAACATTCCTGAGCGGCACATAGGCGATCGGCGCCGCGATCGGCGTCAGCTGCGAGCCGGGGCCGGCGCGGAGCGTCGAGATGATGCCGTACATCTCGCCGGCGACCGTCGGCCGCGACACCGTGATCACGCGATGCTGGCCGTGCTTGATGATGACGAGATAGATGAAGCCGGACTGATGCGGTACCGCGACCTCGCCGGTGTGCTCATAGGCGGCATCGGTCCGCTCCCCCTCGCGGAACACCAGTGAGGAGACCTTCGGCTCCCAGACGATCTCGGTGCGGTAGGCGAAGATCGCGTCCTTCTCGCCGAACGACGGTCGCAGCGTGATGTAGACGTCCTCGAGCCAGGTCACCGCGCGATGGGCATAGGAGCCGAGGCTGTCGGGCGCGACATCGCTTACGGCCGGGGGCGCCACCATGGCGGCGCTTCTGCGCAGGGAGACGCCCAGCGCCTGCTCCAGCCGCACCGTGGTCGCCAGCGTGAACGGCCGTCGACCGCCGAGCACCTTCTCCAGAGTGGACAGGCTGAGCTTGGCCTGCTCGGCCAGCGCCTGCCGGGAGATCCGGCGCCTGGCGAGCTCCTCCCGAATGGTCTCGGCGATCTCGCGACTCTGCTCGTCCGAAAGCTGCTTGTCGGCGAATTTGTCCTGCGTCTGCATCGTGGCCCTGCTCCAGGACGACACCCTAGCAGGGCGGACAAACCAGCACAAAACCGCACTTGGCCACCCGGCGGCAGGCCGCGCGGGCCGGCCGCGGCGGATCATTGCCGATCATTCTGCTCGCGCGATCGCCCTCTCCCGACCGATGCTCGCCATCGTCAAACACCCTTTGGGAGCAGGCCAAATGGACAATTACGACGCAGTCGACAGCAACGAACACCCCTGGCTGGGCAGACTCATCGTGGTCGGACTGTTCCTTCTGGCGCAAGGCATCGCGGTGATGCTGGTCGCCTTCGTGGCCCTGCTGGTGAGTTTCCAGCCGGGCTGGTCGGCAACGACGGAGCAGGCCAGCCTGCTTCAGCCCGGTGACGCCAAGTCCGGCACCCTGCTTCTGAAGGAGGACGGGGCCTACACGGAAGCGATCCGCCTCGGCATCGATGTCGACATCACGGTCTCGGGCCCGACACTGCGAGCACGAGTCACCCAAATCTTCCGCAACCCGACCAAGGACTGGGTCGAGGCGACCTATGTCTATCCGCTCCCCACCGGCGGTGCCGTCGATTCGCTGAAGATGGTGGTCGGCGACCGCGTCATCGTCGGCGACATCAAGGAGCGGCAGCAGGCGCGCGTGATCTACGAAGAGGCGCGCCGCGCCGGCCAGAAGGCCGCGCTCACGGAACAGGAGCGGCCGAACATCTTCACCAACTCGGTCGCCAATATCGGCCCCGGCGAAACCGTGCTGGTGCAAATCGAATATCAGGAGCCGGTGCACCAATCCGGCAACGAATATTCGCTCCGCCTGCCGCTGGTGGTCGGGCCGCGCTACAATCCGGCGCCGATCGTCCAGAGCGTCGATTTCCGCAACGATGGCTCCGGCTGGGGCGCGACGAGTTCGGACCCGGTGCCGGACCGCGATCGTATCTCGCCGCCCGTGCTGGATCCCGCCAAGGATGCGCCGGTCAACCCGACCAGCGTCACGGTCCGCCTGAACGCCGGCTTTGCGCTCGGCGAGATCAAGAGCCCTCACCATAACGTCAAGGTCGAGAGCCCGGACAAAACGACGCGAATCGTCTCGCTTGCCGACGGTGCGGTGCCTGCCGACCGCGATTTCGAACTGACCTGGAAGCCGGCCGCCGTGATGGCGCCGTCGGTCGGCTTATTCCGCGAGCGCGTCGGCGACGCCGATTATTTGCTCGCCTTCGTCACCCCGCCCGCCGCCGAGCAGGCGACGCAGAAGCCACGGCCGCGCGAGGTGGTATTCGTGATCGACAATTCCGGCTCGATGGGCGGCACATCGATCGTTCAGGCCAAGGCGAGCCTCACCTACGCACTCTCCCGACTCCAGCCGACCGACCGTTTCAACGTCATCCGTTTCGACGACACCATGGACGTGCTGTTTCCGGCCTCCGTGGCCGCGGATGCCGAGCGTGTCGGTGAAGCCACCTCGTTCGTCAGCGCGCTGCAGGCGCGTGGCGGCACCGAGATGGTGCCGGCGATGCGGGCCGCGCTGACCGACAAGGTCAGTGACGCCGGCATGGTTCGTCAGGTCGTATTCCTGACCGATGGTGCAATCGGCAACGAGCAGCAATTGTTCGAAACGATCACGGCGATGCGCGGCCGCTCGCGCGTGTTCATGGTCGGCATCGGGTCGGCGCCCAACACCTATCTGATGACGCGCGCCGCCGAACTCGGCCGCGGTGCCTTCACCCATATCGGCTCCGTCGAGCAGGTCGAGGAGCGCATGCGCGGCCTGTTTGCCAAGCTCGAGAACCCGGCCGTGACTGGCCTGAGCGCGAAGTTCTCCGAAGCCAAGGCCGACGTCACACCGGCGATCATTCCCGACGTCTATCGCGACGAGCCGCTGGTGCTGGCGGCAAAGCTCGACACGCTCGCGGGCTCGGTCGAGATCAAAGGCCGCGTCGGCGACCGCCCATGGTCGGTGACGCTGCCGCTGCAAAATGCGGCCGAAGGCAAAGGCCTGTCGAAGCTTTGGGCCAAGCGCAAGATCGACGATGCGGAAGTGGCGCGCACCCTGCGCGAGATGACGCCCGAAGACTCCGACAAGGCGATCCTGGCACTGGCGCTCGACCATCAGATCGTTACGCGGCTCACCAGCCTCGTCGCGGTCGACAAGACGCCGAGCCGTCCCGAAGGCGAGCCGCTCAAGCTCAGCGAATTGCCGATAAACCTGCCGGCCGGTTGGGATTTCGCGAAGGTCTTTGGCGAACGACAGCAGGCCCCGGCGCAGCTCCGCGAGCGTCACGCCGATGCGCGCAACCAACCGGCCACGAGGCGGCCGACGCCTGCTGCACCGGATGCGATCCGCCTGCCCAAGACCGCGACCTCGGCCGAGCTGAAAATGACCGCAGGTCTGATCCTGGTCGTGCTCGCTCTAATCCTGTTCGTGTTCAACCGGCGTCAGTCCTTGCTCGCTGACGCCGCTTGAGAGAGGAGCCCCCCGAACTCCTCTGTTAGCGCGCGCGGCTGCCCGTCCCACACCAACGGCCGCGCGCGCCTTTTTTGTTGTCATTGCGAGCGCAGCGAAGCAATCCAGGCTGCCTCCGCGGAAAGATTCTGGATTGCTTCGCTTCGCTCGCAATGACGAGTGTGGAAACAATGCCCCGCTTCATCTCTCCCCTGGTTCTCGCCCTGATCGGCATCATCCTGTTCGGCGACGGCGCCTACATCCATGCCAAAGCGTGGCTCGCGCAGGTGCTGCTGGAGCGCGCATTCGACCGGAGCGTTGCGACCGGCGAGGTGGTCAGACCATGGTCATGGGCCGATACCTGGCCGGTCGCGCGGATCGAGGTCAGGCGGATCGGCGCCAGCGCGATCGTGCTGGAAGGCACGAGCGGGCAGGCGCTCGCTTTTGGGCCCGGCCATCTCCGCCAAACGGCTGACGCGGGCGAGCGGGGTGTTGCCGTATATGCAGCGCACCGCGACACTCATTTCCGCTTCCTGCGGAATGTCGCCATTGGTGACGTAATCGATGTCACACGCAGTGACGGCAAGCACTTTCGCTATCGCGCGGATTCCTCCGCTGTCGTTCGTTTTGATGCATCAGGTCTCGGTCCCGCAACTCAGGACTTTGAGCTCGTGCTCGCGACCTGCTGGCCGTTCGACGCCATCGCGTCCGGCCCCGAGCGCTATATCCTTCATGCCACCCTGATCGGAGCCGATGAATAGCGGTTAGCACTCGATCCGTCCCCTCTTGAATCCGCCCCCGACCTGTCCGCGTGTCGACGTCGTCTACGGCCATCGCGTCTTCATCGATCGCCGATCACCAGAGATTGATGCGCGCTCATTCCATCGCACGGCATACCCGCCCAACTGGTTGCCAGTCCGAAGAACTCGCCATAGAACAGAGTGACGCGCCGCCAACAACAACAACAGGTGAGGTCACACCATGGAAGCTCGCGTATCTGCCGCCTCCGGTTCATCGCGCCCATGGTCTCCGCCGCCCGACGCCAGCGACATCGTCAAGGGCATCCACGCCATGCTGCATCCGCGCAACATCGTGCTGGTGGGCGCGACCGACAAGCCCGGCAACTATGCCGAGCGCATCTGGAACAATTTGGTCAAATACGGCTATGAGGGCGGGCTCTATCCGGTCAATGCCAAGCGCGACGCCATCTGGGGTGTCCCCTGCTACAAGGACTTTGCAAGCCTGCCGGAAAAGCCCGACCACGTGCTGGTGGTGGTGCCGGCGCGCTTTGCTGTGCAGGTGATCCGCGATGCCGCCGCGGCCGGCGCGCGCTCGGCCACCATCGTCACCTCGGGCTTCAGCGAGTTGCAGGACGAGGAGAGCCAGAAGCTCGCCGCCGAACTGCAAGCGGCCGTGCGCGAGACGGGATTGGCGGTCACCGGCCCGAACTGCCTCGGCAATTTGAGCGCCGGCGAAAAGCTCTTCACCAATATCGACGACCGTATCGTCACCATGGAACAGGGCGCGGTGGCGATTGCCGGGCAGTCCGGCGCCATCGTCATGGCGATCCGCCAGGCACTGGAAGATCGCGGCGTCGGGGTCGGCTACATGGTGACGACCGGCAACGAGGCCGGGCTCGAGACGCCGGACCTGATGCGCTATTTCGCCGAGGATCCGAGCATCAAGGTGATCGTGGTCTACCTCGAAGGCGTCCGCAACACCAAGGCATTCCGGGACGCCAGCAAGGCGGCGCGCGCCGCGAGCAAGCCGGTGATCGCGCTCAAGCTCGGGGCATCCGAGGGCGGCCGCGCGGCGGCGATGGCACACACCGGCGCGCTTGCGGGCTCGATCGAGACATTCGACGCCATTGCAACACGCGAAGGGGTCATCAGGGTCGACGGGCTCGACGAACTGATCGAGACCACCGAATGCTTCGTCCACGCCACTGTGCCCAGGGGCGACCGGCTCGCTGCGGTGACGCTATCCGGCGGCAAGCGCGGCATGCTGATCGACGCCTTCGATGCAGAAGGCCTGAATTTTGCACCACTCAGCTCGCATGTCGGCTCGGAGCTGGCAAAAATGCTCGGGCCGGGCTCGATCGTCGGCAATCCGCTCGACGCTGGCTTTGCCGCGGTGGTCGATCCCTCCGTCTACATGAAATCGATCGGGCTGATGATCGACGACCCCGATATCGATATCGTCATCATCGATGCCGAGCTGCCGAAGGCGCCGCACGAGCTGCGCGAGCGCAATCTGCGCATCGTCGACGAGATGGCGAGCCGGGCCGGCAAGCCGGTGATCTATATCAGCGCGATGTCGATCGGCTTTACTGAATTCACCAAGACCTTGCGCAAATCGCTGCCGCATCTCGCCGTCTTGCAAGGCATGGATCGCGCGGTAAATGCGATCAAGTCGCTGCTCGACTACGCCAAGCTGCGCAAGGAAGTGCCCGATATCGTCTCGAGCTCGAAGCCTGCCGCCCTCGCGGTGCTGGAGAAGGCGCTGAAATCGGCAACCGGCGCCGCGCTCGACGAGGTCGCCTCGAAGAAACTGCTGAAGGCCTATGGCATCCCGATCTCGAAGGAGGCAATCGCACAGACAGCGGCCGAGGCCGTGAAGATCGCCAAGCAGATCGGCTTCCCGGTCGTGGCCAAAGTCGTCAGCGCCGAGATCCTGCACAAATCCGACATCGGCGGCGTGGTGCTGAATCTCAACAACCCGGCCGAAGTGAAGAAGGCATTCGCCGACATCACCGCGCGGGTGAATAAACTCAAGGGCAAGCCGAAGCTCGACGGGATCCTGATCGCGCAACAGGTCAAGGCCGATTTGGAACTCGTGGTCGGCGCCTCTCTCGATGCCGAGATGGGTCCGGTCGTGCTGTTCGGCACCGGCGGCATCGATATCGAGCTGATGAAGGATGTCGCGCTCGCCGGCGCGCCGCTGGACGAGGCTGAGGCTCGGCTCCTGATCGGCCGGACCAAGGCCGGTATCAAGATGCGCGGCTATCGCGGCAAGCCGGCCTTGCACGAGGCCTCCGCGGTGAAGGCGCTGGTCGGCCTGTCCAACCTGATCGCGGATGCCGGCGACCGGATCGCCTCGATCGACGTCAATCCGTTCCTGATCAACGCCAAAACAGGCGTCGCCGTCGATGCCCTGATCGTGCTGAACAATGCTGCGGCGAAACGCGCCGCCGGGCATTGATGTCGCGTAGGGCGGATTAGCGCAGCGTAATCCGCTAATCCTTGCGACAAACGCGAGAGGAAGTGGCGGGTTACGCTTCCCTAACCCGCCCATCCTATTATTGCGGCCACAGCATCATCCTTCCAACTTCCCCGCTTTGGCCGTAAAATCATCCCGCATGGCACGCGCGAGCAATCTGGTGATCGGAACGGCGACGCTGGCGGTGATCGCCGTGGCGTTCGGCGGCGTGCTCGGCGTGCAGAAATGGCGCACCCTCCAGAGCCGCAGCCCGTTGCGCGTTGTATTCGAGGGCGGCTCCGCCAGCGGATTGCGCCGCGGCGGACCGGTCAATTTCGACGGCGTCCCAGCCGGCCAGATCCTGTCGATCAAGCTGGACAATCCCCGCAAGGTCGTGGCCCTGGTGATGCTGGACAATACCGCGCCGATCCGCAAGGACACCGTGGCGGGCATCGAGTTCCAGGGTCTCACCGGCGTCGCCGCGGTGTCGCTGATCGGCGGCGCGCCCTCGGCGCCGCCAGTGCCGCTCGACTCGGACGGCGTCCCCGTGCTGACCGCTGATCTCAGCGACGCCGAATCGATCGTCGACACCCTGCATAGTGTCGATCGCACCATCGTCAGCAACGCCCCGGCGATCAAGGAGGGCCTGCGCACGTTCGAGACATACACCGCCGATCTCCGGAGCAAGGGCGGCGAAATCGATTCCGTCATGGCCAAGGTCGACAGCGCCTTCGCGGGCTTCGACAAGGCGGTCACAAAGATCGAGGGCGTGGTGCCCGGCTTTGCCGACGGCAAGGCGGATGAGCTGTTCGAAAAGGTCCAGGGATTGCACGAGCTCGCCGACACCATGAAGAAGAAATCGGCAAACTTCCTCGAGGAGATCCGTCGCTCGCTGCTCGACGTCAGCGAAGCCGCCAACAAGATGAGCGGGACACCCACACCGGCCGCCGCTCCGCGACCGCCGCGCAAGCCGGCGCAGCAGAAGCGGTAGACCGTCACCACGCGTAGCGGACGACGCCCTTGCCGGCGTAAGAGCGGATGACGTTCGAGAACTCCCCCTCGAAAGTCGCCGACGCAGACCAGCCGTTCATCCAGCTCATCTGCACCGCCGCCGTGGTCAGTGCGGAATCGTGCGCCTGGGCGGCGCCGTTCACCACGAACGCCGATCCCGGCAACGTCTGGAAGACCGCACCGACGGCGCGATCCGGATTGTACTCATGTGCCCAGGCGACGCGGCCGCGCAGGGTCATCAGGCCGCCGGCCGCGGCAAATGACTTGTCCGCGCGCAGGCCGAGCTCGGTGCGGGTGCTGGTCACGTCCTTGGCGGTATAATTCAGCGCGAAGATGTTGCTGCCGACCACAGCGAACTCCGAATAGCTCGGAAGGCTGAACACGGTGGCCTGGAGCGCCGCATAGGGCGTGAGGCCGATCCACTGCGAGGCATAGCGATAGCCGCCCTCGATTCGGCCCGAGAGCGCGTTGGCGTTGAACTGCGCACGCAACTGATCGACGCCGGCGGCGGTCACGATGCGGTTGGTCGTGACGTCCTGCCAACCATAGGCCAGCGCGGCCGTTATGTAGGCCGGTCCCGCCGTATGACGCACGAAGGCGCCGGCCTGGAACAGGTCGGAGCGGCCCCAGCCGAGTCCGTTGACGTTGAAGCCGGTTGCCCCGCCCGCAAGCGCAAAGCCGGCGATCGTGGACGGCGAGAAGCGGTAGTCGAGGCCGACGGCGGTGCCGTAGACGCTGCTGCTGGTGTTGTTTGAGCCGAAGCCGGCATTGCCGTCGGTGGTCTGCGAGCCACCATAGCCGGCCGCCCACACGTCCCAGCGTTGTTCGAAACTCGCCGGCGGCGTCTTGCGATGGATCGAGGCAAGAGCGTCGCGTGCGCTCCTGTCGCGTGCGCCCTTGCTGATCGCGGCATATGCGTTCGCGCTCGTCTCGTCCGCGAAGGGCGTCGCACCCGGCGTCCCGCCACGCTCCGAGCCAAATACATCGGTGAGCAGGCCGAGGAACAGGTTCATCGCGTTGAAAGTCGTCTGCTGCGTACCGGTCGCCGACTCGCCCGAGGCCTGTGTCAGCCCCGCCGGCGAGAGATTCGCGAGAGCCACGGGAAGGCTGCCGGTCCGGTTGAAGACGCTCGTCAGGGCGTTGGCGACGTTCTGCTGATTGACGTTGAGACCTGTACCGTAGCCTAGCGAGAGATCCAGAAAGACGTTGTTGGGATCGTAGCTCAGGCTGGCCTTCAGGTTCGAAGACAGACCCGCGACGGCCGGATTGAATTTGTCGGGAAGCGTCGCCGAAGTCAGGATCGTGTAGTGTTTCGCGATCGAGCCGGTCGGGACGACTGTAACCGTGGCCCCATTGAGCGTGGAGGTCCCGGTGACGACAGCGATGCCGTTGCTCGTACCTGAGACCTGCACCATGTACGCCGACGCCGCCGTGAAGGTGAGATCGCCGTTCACGTTGAGCATTCCGGTCGGGTTGCCCGGCGACAGCGTGCCACCATTGACGTTGATCGTGTTGACACTGCCGACGCCGCCGAATGTGCCACCGGTCGCGACGCTTACATTGCCGTTGATGGTACCGACCAGCGTGAGCGTGCCGCCCAGCACATTCCAGTCCTGATTACCCGTGCCGGTCACGGTCCAGTTCGAATTGTCGACCTTGTTGAAGGTCGAGAAGCCGTCATACTGAAGAAGGGGACCGATCAGGTCGAGGTTGAACGTATCTTTGCCGGTGCCGCCGAGCTGGAAGGTGTCGGCGCCGGTGCCTAGCACCAGACCGTTGATGATGCTGCCGGGTCCGAGCGTCAGTGTGTTGGGGCCGCAGACACAAAACTCGATTGCAGCAATTCCGGCCGCAGCGTTGATGGTCCCCGAGTTGAAGACGTTGGCCCCGCCGTTCGCGCTGATGCCGACACCGCCAGCACCGACGGTAATGGTTCCGGTATTGACGATCTGGTTTGTCGTTGTGAACGAGCTCACGTCGATACCTAAGCCGGAATCGCCGACGGTGATCGTACCGCTGTTGATGATGGTGTTGGAATCACCGAGAGCTACGATGCCCTCGGCGAAATCGGCCCCTGTGATCCGTCCATTGTTGCTGATCGTGGAGGACAGGCCCGTAAACGCGATGCCCGCACCGCCCAGACCGACGCTGACCGTCCCGTTTTGGTTGATCGCGGTCCGATTGCCTTGCACCGCAATGCCGGCGGATGCGCCGTCGCCCGACTTGATCGAACCACTATTGGTCACCTTGCCGTCATCACCGAACAAGGCGATGCCAACGCCAAAGTCGCTGGCCGTGATGGCGCCGAAATTGCTGACGGTTTGAAAATTACCCTGCATGAAGATGCCGGCGGCACTCTGCCCGACGGAAATCGTGCCGGTGGCAGCGTTGGTGACCGTGTTGTTATCCATAATCGCAACGATGCCGCCGGAGAAGCCCGAGGAATCGCCGACCTTGATCGCGCCCGCATTGGTCACGGTCGTGCCACCGAATGAAGCGTAAATCCCGATTGAATCGTCGAGGCCGGTGATCGTGCCCGTCGCGGCGTTGGTGATCGTGTTGCTCTGGACCGCGAAGATGCCCGCGCCCGACGTGCCGATGAACAGCGCACCGCTGTTGCTAACGCTATTGTTGTTTCCTACCGAGATCGCGCTGCCGTGGTCGCCTGTGGTGAAGGTCCCGGCATTGATAATGATGTTGTGATCGAGCGCGGAGATACCGAGGCCGTTATCAAGCACCGTGATGGCGCCGTTGTTGGTCACGGCGTTCGAATTGCCGCCATTTATGCCGGTGAGGCCCGAGCCCGCCGACACCGTGCCGTTGTTGGTGATGACGTTGGTGTCATTGACGTTGATCGCCGCCGTGCCGTTATCGTTGACGCTAGCGCCAGTCAGCACATTGACGGTTAGATTGGTGACGCCGCCGCCTGCCGCAAAGCCGTCGGCATCGGTGCCGCTACAGGTGACGGTCTGCCCGCTTGCCGCCGGGTCGGGCGCGCAGTCCGCCTGCGCAGGCGTCGCCGATAGGCCGAGGCTGAGAACGACCGCCACGACAGACGAAGCGACCGCGGCAAGGCGCAGCCCAATTCGACCAGCCGTCGGCGGCCCAAATTCCACTTTGATGCCCTCAGTCCAGCGCTCCCCAGCGGCGCCGCCGGCAAACTAGGCCGCCGGGCCACTCCGTGGAACTACGGAATAGGCGGAATCGCTGGGGGGCAGCAAAACCGGACTGATTCAGCTGACCATGTTGCACCAGAGGCACGCTTTTCCGGCGCAGCCTGGTCGATCCACGACGTTTGCGTGTGCGGCTCGGTCGCAGTATTGACCGTCGTTCACATCAATGACTGATCATCTGGGGCGGCGCCGCGTCCCAACGGGAGCGAGCGGCACGCCTTTCACACACACTGGTTTGGGCCACGGCTCAGTAATTCGTGGGCGCCGCTTCATTCGGGATGCCGTCGATCGGGCATTCGGCGGTCCCGGGCGTCGCGCGCGTCATCGCCTCGACCATGTCCCGTGTGCCCTCGGGATCGGCGATCCAGTTCTTGTAGAAATCATAGGGGCAGGCCGCTACGCCGCGCGGGCTTTCGCCGGAATTGATCATACCCGTGTAACCGCGATGGACCAGCTTGTAGAGATGGTTCTGTGACTGACCGTTGCGGCGCGCATCGCGGATCAGATGCTTCGACAGCTGGGCATATTGGATGCCGTAGTCCTCCTCGCCGCACTCGCCGAGGGTGCGGCCGTCGAAGCCGATGATCGCGGAATGACCGAAATAGGAATAGACCCCGTCGAAGCCGGCGGCGTTAGCGACCGCGACATAGACGTTGTTGGCCCACGCCATCGCCTTGGAGATCATGACCTGCTGCTCCTTGGCCGGATACATGTAGCCCTGGCAACGCACGATCAGCTCGGCTCCCTTCATGGCGCAGTCGCGCCAGATCTCCGGGAAGTTGCCGTCGTCGCATATGATCAGGCTGACCTTCATGCCTTTCGGGCCGTCCGAGACATAGGTGCAATTGCCGGGATACCAGCCTTCGATCGGCACCCACGGCATAATCTTGCGGTACTTCTGCACGATCTCACCCTTGTCGTTCATCAGGATCAGGGTGTTGTAGGGCGCCTTGTTCGGATGCTCCTCGTGGCGCTCGCCGGTCAACGAGAACACGCCCCACACCTTGGCCTTGCGGCAGGCCTCGGCAAAAATCGCGGTCTCTTCACCGGGCACCGCGCAAGCGGTCTCATACATCTCCTTGGAATCGTACATGATGCCCTGGGTGGAGTATTCCGGAAAAATCACCAGATCCATGCCGGGAAGGCCAGTCTTCATGCCCACCACCATGTCGGCGATCTTGCGGGCATTGTCGAGCACCTCGGCCTTGGTGTGCAGGCGGGGCATCTTGTAGTTGACCACCGCGACGCCGACGGTGTCGTTGCTGCTGGAGATGTCACCGTGAAGCATTGAATTGCTCCTCTACTCTGTTTGAGATTGCCGCGTGAATCAGTGACTGATCATCCAGGGCCGCGCGGTGGGGAAGCCCTTGGCGCCGCTCCTGGTCTTGGTCACCAGCCGCGCCGGCTTCTTGTCCGATGCGTTCTTCGATGACTTCTTGCCCGTGGAGCAGCAGCCGCAACCGGGACCGTGCGCGGCTTTGTATTGCGCCAGTGTCTGCGGCGCATGCGTGCTGCGCTCGTTGACCGCGTGAGCTTTGCGCGTCTCCGACGGCATGCAGAAGAAATTCGGCGCGGTCAGAATGACCCGCGGGGCCATGATTTCGCAACTTGGACAGACCTGCGGATCGTCGCATTCGGCCATCGGGCGCATATCCTTGAACGGACCGCAATCGTCACATAGATATTCATAGACCGGCATCGCATCATCCCTACGCTGTTGCCTGTAAGAGAAACCATTCCGCGGCGGATGCGGGGCGGCAGATACGCCGTCCCGCATCCCGTCGCGCAGGGATTACTTGTCCGGCGAGATCGGCATCTGGATATCGCCCTTGATGTGCTTGATCGGACCTGCCGAGGACGGCATCACGTCGAAGTCGAAGATCTCCGTCGGCAGCCATAGCGTGGCGCAGGCGTTGGGCACGTCGACGACGCCTGAGATGTGACCCTGAACCGGTGCGGTGCCAAGGATCGAATAGGCCTGGGCGCCGGAGTAGCCGAACTTCTTCAGATATTCGATCGCATTCAGGCAAGCTTGGCGATAGGCAATGGTGACGTCGAGATAGTGCTGCTTACCGGCTTCGTCGACCGAGATGCCTTCGAAGATCAGATAGTCCTTGTAGTTCGGCGTGATCGGCGATGGCTTGAAGATCGGATTCTTGACACCGTACTTCGCCATGCCGTCCTTGATAACTTCGACCTTCAGATGCAGCCAGCCGGCCATCTCGATCGCGCCGCAGAAGGTGATCTCGCCGTCGCCCTGGCTGAAGTGGAGATCGCCCATCGAGAGACCGGCACCGGGCACGTAGACCGGGAAGTAGATCTTCGAGCCGCGCGAAAGATCCTTGATGTCGCAATTGCCGCCATGCTCCCGCGGCGGCACTGTGCGCGCGCCCTCAGCACCGATCTTGTCCTTGACCTCGCCCTTGGCGCGGCCGCCATGAGCGGTCGGCGCGAACGGCGGATTGGCAAGGCCGGGCACGCGGGTCGGATTGGTCGCGATCAGCTCGGCCTCGCGCTTGTTCCAGGTGTCCAACATCTTCGGATCGGGGAGACAGCCGATCAGGCCGGGATGGATCAGGCCGGCGAAATTGACGCCCGGAATATGCCGCGACGAGGTGTAGAGGCCCTTGATGTCCCAGATCGACTTCTGCGCCAGCGGGAAATGATCGGTGAGGAAGCCGCCGCCGTTCTGTTTGGAGAAGAAGCCGTTGAAGCCCCACATGCTCTCCTTCATCGGACCGACATCGAGCAGGTCGACGACGAGGAGGTCGCCTGGCTCGGCGCCCTTGACCCCGATCGGGCCGGAGAGGAAGTGCACGATCGACAGATCGATGTCGCGGACGTCGTCGGCGGAATCGTTGTTCTTGATGAAACCGCCGGTCCAGTCATAAGTCTCGATGATGAAATCGTCGCCAGGATTGACCCAGGCTACGATCGGAATGTCGGGGTGCCAGCGATTATGCACCATGTCATTTTCATAGGCCGACTTGGTGAGATCGACCTTGATCAGTGTCTCTGGCATCGAGAAGCTCCCCTTTTACACGGTTGGTTAGACGGACAGATATTTCGAGACCTGCGCGGCATCGACGGCGTCGCGCGGGTCGTCGCGGACGATCTCACCGTTCTCGATCACCAGCACACGGTCGGCGATATCGAGCGCGAAGCTCAGGACCTGCTCGGACACGACGATCGAAAGCCCCTTCTCGTCGCGGATGCGCTTGAGCGTGCGCGCCATCTCCTTGATGATCGACGGCTGGATGCCTTCGGTCGGCTCGTCCAGCAGCAGCACTTTTGGTTTTGTCGCCAGCGCGCGAGCGATCGCGAGTTGTTGCTGTTGACCGCCGGAGAGATTGCCGCCGCGGCGGTCCTTCATCTCCAGCAGCACCGGAAACAGTTCGTAGATGTCACCGGGCACCTCGGTTCCGCCGGAGACCACGAGGCCGGTCTCGATGTTCTCCTTCACCGTCATGGTGGAGAAGATCATGCGGCCTTGCGGCACATAGGCGAGGCCCTTGGCGACGCGCGCGTAGCTCGGCAAGGCACCGAGCTCGGCGCCATCCATGGTCACCGAGCCGCTCTTGGCCGGCAGGATGCCCATCAGCGATTTCATCAGCGTGGTCTTGCCCATGCCGTTGCGGCCCATGATCGCCACGATCTCGCTGGGCGCGACCTTGACGTTGAGCCCGTGCAGCACCTCGCTCTGGCCATAGGCGACGTGAAGATCGGAAATTGCCAGCATCAGCGTGCTCCTCAATGACCCAAGTAAACTTCAATGACCTTGGGGTCGTTCTTCACCTTCTCCATGGTCCCTTCCGAGAGGATCTGCCCCTGGTGAAGCACGGTCACCTTGTGCGCGATGTCCTCGACGAACTTCATGTCGTGCTCGATCACCAGCACCGAGCGGTTCTTGATGATGCGGTTGAGCAGCTCGGCCGTCTTGGCACGCTCGGAGACGCTCATGCCGGCGACGGGCTCGTCGAGCATCAAGAGGTCGGGGTCCTGGATCAGCAGCATGCCGATCTCGAGCCATTGCTTCTGGCCGTGGCTAAGCTCGGAGGCATAGGTGTTGAGCTTGTCCTTGAGGAAGATCATCTCGGCGACCTCCTCGACGCGTGACTTCACCGGCTGGTCACGCTGGAAAGTGAGTGAGCCGAATACGGTACGGCCGCGCGGAAACGAGATCTCGAGATTCTCGAACACGGTGAGGTCTTCGAACACCGACGGCGTCTGGAACTTGCGGCCGACGCCGGCCTTGACGATCTCGTTCTCCTTGAGCTTGGTCAGCTCGGTACCGCGAAACTGGATCGAGCCTTCGGTCGCCTTGGTCTTGCCGCAGATCAGGTCGAGCACCGTGGTCTTGCCGGCCCCATTGGGGCCGATGATGACGCGGATCTCGTTCTCCTCGATGTAAAACGAGAGATCGTTGACTGCCTTGAAGCCGTCGAAGGAAACCGTCAGCCCGGAGACCGCGAGCAGGAATTCCTTGGGCTGATGACCGACGAGCATGATCTATCTCCTCACTGCCAGCATGGCATCGGCATCGTGATGACCGACGAGCATGATCTATCTCCTCACTGCCAGCGTGGCATCGGCATGGTGATGACCGACGAGCATGATGGTCTCCTCACTCTGCGGGTGCGCCGTCGGCAACCGAATTGTCGCTCCAGCCCGGCTTCTTGCGCGAGGCGAACAGGCGATCGATGCGCGGCTGCACATAGTCGGCCCAGAGCCCCGACAGGCCGTTCGGGAAAGCAAGCACGACCGCGATGAACAGCGCGCCGAGACCGAACAGCCAGAGTTGCGGGAAGGACTCCGAAAGGCTGGTCTTGGCGAAGTTCACCAGAATGGCGCCCCATATCGCGCCAAAGATCGACATCCGTCCGCCGACCGCGGTGTAGATCACCATCTCGATCGACGGCACGATGCCGACAAAGGACGGCGACATGAAACCGACATTGAGCGCGAACATGGCCCCGCCGATCGCGGCGAAGACCGCGGCCATACAGAACGCAAAGATCTTGAAATTGGCGACGCTGTAGCCGGAGAAGCGGACGCGATCCTCCTGTTCGCGCATCGCCACCAGGATGCGGCCGAGCTTGGTCAGGCGGATGAACTGCGCGATGCCGATGCAGGCGAACAGCAGCACTACCTCGACGAAGTACAGGATGACCTTGGCGTGGTCGGGCCGGATGTCCCAACCCTTGAGGGTGCGCAGGTCGGTCATGCCGTTGATGCCACCGGTGTAGCCCTGCTGACCGACGATCAGGATGGTCAGGATGGCCGCGACGGCCTGGGTGATGATCGCGAAATAGGTGCCGCCGACGCGGCGCTTGAACATCGCGGTGCCGATGATCAGCGCGAAGATGCCGGGAACCAGGATGATGGCGAGGATGGTGAAGGTGAGACTGTGAAACGGCTGCCAGAACAGCGGCAGTGACGTGATCTGATTCCAGTCCATGAAATCCGGGATGCCCGGCGTCGACTGGATTTTCGTGTTCTCGACGCTGGAGGCTTCCAGCTTGAGGAACATCGCCATGCAATAGCCGCCGAGGCCGAAAAACACGCCCTGCCCCAGACTGAGAATGCCGCCGTAGCCCCAGCACAGCACCAGACCGAGCGCGACGAAGGCGTAGGTCAGATACTTCGCGACCAAGTTGAGACGGAACACATCCAGTGAGAGCGGCAGGATCACGAACAGCACGGCGGCCAGCACGAGGAAGCCCATGAGCTCGGATCGATTGAAGAAGCGTGAGTTGATGACCATGACTTGCCTGCTTCTTGTTATTTGCGGACCTTGAGGGCGAAGAGACCCTGCGGCCGCAGCATCAGGATTCCGACAACGGCAAGCAGCGTCAGCACCTTGGCCATCGAGCCCGACAGGAAGAACTCGAGGGTGGATTGGGTCTGCGAGATCGAGAAGGCCGATGCGATGGTGCCGAGCAGGCTTGCCGCGCCGCCGAACACGACCACCAGGAACGTATCGACGATGTAGAGCTGTCCGGAAGTCGGCCCGGTCGAGCCGATCATGGTGAAGGCACTCCCGGCGACACCGGCAATGCCGCAGCCGAGGCCGAACGTGTAGCGATCCACCTTTTCGGTGTTGATACCGACGGCACCGGCCATGATGCGGTTCTGCACGACGGCGCGCACCTGGCGACCCCAGCGCGATTTGTACATCACGTAGGCGACGCCGACGGTGATCAAGACGGTGAGGCACATCACGAAGACGCCGTTGATCGGCACTTCGATGCTGTCGGTCACGTGCAGCGAGCCGAGCATCCATTGCGGCAGCTCGACGCCGACCTCGCGCGCGCCGAACACGGAGCGATAGGCCTGTTGCAGCATCAGGCTGAGGCCCCAGGTCGCAAGCAGCGTGTCGAGCGGGCGCTTGTAGAGATGCCGTATCAGCACCCATTCCACCAGCATCCCCAGCGCACCGGACGCGACAAAGGCCAGGATCATCGCGAGGAAGAAGTAGCCGCTGAACAAGCTCGGCAAATAGGATTGGAAGAAATTCGAGGTCATCCAGGTGACGTAGGCCCCAAGGATCATGAACTCGCCATGGGCCATGTTGATAACGCCCATCTGGCCGAAGATGATCGCAAGACCGAGCGCCATCAGGACGTAGACGGAGAACAGGATCAGTCCTGCAAAGCCCTGCATGACGAAGATGGAGCCAAGGTCACCAAGCGAGTAGTCGCCGAACATCGATGTCCTCCATCGGGGGATAGGGTCCCGCGTCGCGAGCAGGTTCGCGACGCGGGGGTCTTGGGCGTGGATTTGCGGTCCACGCCAGGGAGAGGTTTGCCTGAAAGGGAAACGGCGGCGAACGCCGTGACTGACTGGTGGCTCTCGTCTTACTGGTAGCCCTTGGGGAACGGATCCGGCTCGACCAGATCGGCGGTCTCGTAGATCAGTTCGAACTGGCCATCGAGCTTGGCGCGTCCCACCCGGGTCTTCGACCAGAGGTGATGATTTTCGTGGATGCGCACATAGCCTTCCGGAGCGCCCTTGAACTCGATGCCCGGCGACGCCGCCGCGATCTTGTCGATGTCGAAGGAGCCCGCCTTCTCCACCGTCAACTTCCACAGCCACGGGCCAAGATAGGCAGCCTGGGTGACGTCTCCGATCACGGTCTTCTCGCCCCACATCTTCTTGAACGCCGGGACGAAGCTCTTGTTGTTCGGATTGTCGAGCGACTGGAAGTACTTCATGCAGGCATAGGCGCCCGCGATGTTCTCGCCGCCGATGCCATCGATTTCGTCTTCGGTCACCGAGATCGTCAGCAGCGCCTGCTTGGAGAGGTCGATGCCGGCCGCCTTGAGCTGCTTGTAGAATGCGACGTTCGAGCCGCCGACGACGTCGGTGAAGATCACGTCGGGCTTGGTCAGCTTGATCTTGTTGATGACCGAATTGAACTGCGTATTGCCGAGCGGATAATATTCTTCGCCGACGACCTTGCCCTTCAGCACGTTCTCGACG